>CAKPKI010000211.1 GCA_934167135.1 uncultured Clostridia bacterium | reverse complement strand
TATTATAGGTGGTACAATAAATCTTTATTTTATGAGTAAAGAAGAAATGTTAGAAGAATTAGATATAAAGAAAAGTGAATTAGAAAATATAGTAAAAATGTTTGATGATAGTATAAATTATTTAAATAAGTTAAAAATGAAGAAAATAATTCCTAGTACTTGTAAATTTATTTATAGTATAGAAGGCTGTGATTATTTAAAAGATGAAAGTGAATTAGAAATTCTTTATCAAAAAGGACTACGCTCAATTTTACCAGTATGGAATACAGCTAATAAATTTGCATCAGGGAATAGAGATGTTTACGGCTTAACAGAAGAAGGCGTAAAATTAATAAAAAAGGCTATTAACCTTAATATGATAATAGATTTGTCACATGCTAACGAGAAAACTTTTGAGGATATTATAAAACTAGCTAATATAGAACGTAAAAACAATAAATCATTTATACTTTTAGCGTCACATTCTAATGTAAAATCAATTTGTGATAATTCTAGAAATTTAAGTGATGATGAGTTAATAAAATTAAAGAATGCTGGAGGATATATTGGTCTTATTACTAATAGTAAGTTTTTATCTAATAATTGGCTTAATGAGACAAAAGAAGAAAGACAGAAAGCATTTATTAAACATTTACGATATTTAATAGATGAAATAAAATATCCTCAAGATAAGATATTAATTGCAAGTGATGATATGAGCTTTCATCCAAATAGTGATTATCATAATAGAAATGCATTTAATATGCATAATATAGCTAATGAGTTATATGATTTAATTACAACTAATTTTGATGATGTTTTAGCTAAAAAAATAATGATTACTAATTATGAAGATATATTAGATAAAATAAATTTAGATTATTAAAAATTATAGTTTCATGATAATAGACAAATTTAATAGAATTAATAGTAATAGATGGACAAGCTTTAGAGTTATATTATGTATCTTCTAAATTACAAGTTTTGATTAATAAAGGTAATGGTAAGAATGAAAATAAAAAATTTAAATATTCCTATTATTGATATATTTAGGGAAAGAAGATTAAAAGTGGTAAATGAGAGTAGTAAAGGAAATATAAAAATAGAAATAAAATTTATAAATAGAAATGTTAAAAGAGGAAAGAAGACATTAATTTTAACTAAAGATGATGCAAATAGGAGAAAATAACGGGTCTAAAATAATTTTTGGAATAAAGTATTGAAGTTATTATTGATGATATTAGCATCTTTTTTTTATAGGTGAAATTTTGTAGTGATAAAATATTAAATATTGGTTAAATGTTGCAAATATAAATTTTTTTTGTTAATATATGTATATGATATATAAATTTTAGAACATTAAATAGTTTACTCTAGATTTGAGTAAGTTACATGTTAGAGATTGGAATTCGTTTTGAGGAAAGGAATGATAAATATGAGTATTCGTATAGAAAGAAATGGTACAATTGATCCAATAACCGGAAAAACAATATATGATGAAGCTGGTAGATTAGAAGCAATTAGAA
>CAKPKI010000210.1 GCA_934167135.1 uncultured Clostridia bacterium | reverse complement strand
AAAATAAGCATATTTTCTAGACATCTATTTTGTAAAGATTGTGGAGCTAAACTTTATTATTGTACTTCTAGTAAATTTACACCAGACAAAGATTTTTATAGATGTTCTAATTACAAGAATAATTCTACACATTCTTGTACTAGCCATAATATAAAAGATATAGCATTAAGAGAATTGGTATTAGATAATATTAAACAAGTAATATCTTATATTTCATCTTATGAAGATTTATTTATAAAAGAAAAACTAGCAACTTCATTAGAAGAACAACGAAAAGAAGATATTTCAAATAAAAAACTTTTATCTCAATATGAAAAAAGAGTAAAAGATATTGATAATTTAATACAGCATATTTATGAAGATAACATTTCTGGAAAAATAACTGATGCTAGATTTGCGACTTTATCTCTAAATTATGAAAGAGAGCAAAAAGAGTTAAAAGAAAAAATTAATGAACTATCTACTACTATTGATAAAACCAATCAAGAAGAACTTGATTTAACAACTTTTATTGATAAAGTAAAAAAATATACTGAACTAAAAGAATTAACACCAGAAATTGTAAATGAGCTAATTGATAAAATATATGTATATCAACAAACAAAACTGAATGGTAAAAAATATCAGCAAATAGATATTCACTACGCAGGAGTTGGAATAATTGCTATTCCACTAAATGAATATGAATTAGAAAATGCTTTTCAGCAAAGTATTAAAAATATGAAAACAGCATAGTATTCAAACTATATTGTAAAGCCAAAGGAGTACTCTTCATGATATCTCTCTTTTTCTGTTTGTATAATTTTGATCTTCAGACTTTTCTAAAACAATTAATAATTTTGTTTTAAACTATAGGCAAATATTTGTTCTTATTATAAAATATTTACAATAGTTCAAAAATACTAGAAGTTATAATATATAAGTACCAATAAACATACTAAGAATTAAATTTTATATAAAGGATGTGTTCTTATGGACGAAAAAAAGAATGAAATTATTTTATTTGAAAACCAAGGAGTAAAATTAGAAGTAAACTTAAAAGATGAAACTGTGTGGCTTACACAAAAACAAATGGCAGAATTATTTGGGAAAGATAGAAGAACAATTACTCGTCATATTCAAAATATTTATAAAGATGAAGAATTAGTAGAAAGCTCAGTATGCTTATTTTTTGAGCATACTGCTGAAGATGGCAAAAAATATAATGTACAATATTACAATTTAGATATGATTATTTCTATTGGATATAGAGTAAATAGCAAACAAGGTATTTTGTTCAGAAAATGGGCAACAAACATACTAAAAGACTACATGCTAAAAGGTTATGCAGTAAATCAAAAAAGATTAGAATACTTGGAAAAAACTATAAAATTAATAGATATTGCTAATCGTATTGATGAAAGACTAGAAGGAAATGATGCAAAAGAAATATTAAAAGTAATTGGAGGATATTCAAAAGCATTAGACTTATTAGATGATTATGATCATAGAACTTTAAAGAAAATTGAAGGAAA
>CAKPKI010000209.1 GCA_934167135.1 uncultured Clostridia bacterium | reverse complement strand
GTCCATCTGTTATGTTTACAGCATTCGTTGTTCCAACTAATACAAATAGTATAAATATACCATAAACAAAACCTAGTTCCCATTTTATACCAAGTAATGTTACCTCCAATGATGTTGAACCACCATTATATTTATAAATTGAATAAAAAACTACTGCTATAAATATTTGACATATAAGTTTTGTTAAAGTAGATAACCCTTTATTGTTATGATATTTTATCTTTAAAAAATCATCAATAAATCCTAATGCTGCATATGCAAGGAAAACAAACATAACAATTATAATATTTGTTGATAACGTTATACTTCCTTTAAGATATAAAATAAGCATCGTTATTATTGGAGGAATAATAAATATTAATCCACCAAGTGTTGGAGTACCATTTTTTAATTGATGTCTTTTATTAATTAAATTGCTTACTGTTTGACCAGCTTTTAATTTTTTTAAAACTGGAATAATTAATAATCCTACAATTATTGCTAGAACAAACCCAAGAGTTAGTCCTAATATAGATTTTGCTAAAATTAGCATAAACTCACCACCGTTTATATTATTATATAATAATTATTAAAAAAAAACTAAAAATATACACCTTATTTACATATATTGTACCTATTATAATTATATATAAAAAAAAGAAAATACATAGCAAGCAAAAATTTAATAGCATACAAAACTACTACTGGAAAAACAAAAGCTTTTACTATTAAAAAAGGATATAAATTCAATATAGTAGCTTTATACAAAAAGGGAAGTAGTACATATATAAAAGTAAAAAATAGTTCTGGTAAATACGGATATGTTAAAACACAATCAACTATGATAGTGAAAAATCCTATTTACGCAAGTTAAAAACAAAGTGGCATAGGTCAATATAAGATCTATGCCTTTAAAGTACACATTTACGTATTCGAAATAAAACCAAAAGCAATATAAGACAACTTCAGCTTAATAATATAATTCAAATCCTCAAAATCAATACAATATTCATCTCTAATCTTACCTAAACGATATTTCAAAGTATTATAATGCACATGCAGTTCATCGGCAGTTTTTTTGATATTGCCGTTATTATCAACAAACAACTTCATCATTTCGAGATATTCTTCTGATGCCGAGTTTATAAATTCTTTAAAATTCAAGTCGATAATGTTATCCGTATTTTCATTTATCAAAAACTCATAAACCAAGTCTGTTAGCATAAAATCGGAGTAATAATTGATACGATTTTTATCTGCTGATATAGTAGAGTAATCAAGTGCTTTTAGTGTTTGCTTATATGCTATTTTTATATCGTGCAAGTTGAAGAATATATCGCTAATTCCAACTGATAGATTATATTTTTCACATATGTCTAAAAAATATTTAGAGTATATTTTAAACTTGTTAGGGTTATCATCTCTTGTGATATATAGTATGCATATCTGATTTTTATATATAAATACAAATTGGTTGAAAAATACGGATTTTATTAAGTCATAAAGTTCTTTTAATTTTTCTATTGTCATTTCTTCTTTTGGGCAATTAATATTTAGCAAAAAG
>CAKPKI010000208.1 GCA_934167135.1 uncultured Clostridia bacterium | reverse complement strand
ATAGAAATGTTTAAAATAATTTATGGGGAGGATAAGTAAATGGAGAACATTATTGAAATTAAAAACTTAAAAAAGAAATATGATGACAAATTTGAACTAGGAGAAATAGATATAACGATACCAAAAGGAGTTATTGTAGGTCTTATTGGAGAAAATGGATCGGGAAAAACAACTCTGATAAAATTAATGCTGAATATTATAAAAAGTGATAATGGAGAGATAAAAATATTTGGTAAAGACAATAAGAGAAAAGAAAAAGAGATAAAAGAAGATATAGGTGTAGTTTTAGATAATATGTTTTTTCCAGAATTATTAAATGCAAAAGATATAAACAACTCTATGAAAGATATATACAAAAACTGGGATAGCAAATTGTATTTTTCTTATTTAAAGGAATTTGACTTACCTGATAACAAATCTTTAAAATCAATGTCTAAAGGAATGAGAAAAAAATTAGAAATTGCTACAGCATTAGCTCATAAACCAAAGTTACTAATATTAGATGAGCCAACAAGTGGATTAGATCCAGTTATAAGAAATGAAGTATTAGATATATTTCAAAAATTTATAGAAGATGAAGAACATGGAGTATTACTATCAACACATATAACAAGTGATTTAGAGCATATAGCAGATGAAATTATATTTATTGATAAAGGAAAAAAAGTATTGCAAAAGTCAAGAGATGAAATTATTGATAACTATGGAATTTTAAAATGTGATATTGATTATTTTTCAAATATTGATAAAAAAGATATTATAACATATAAGAAAACAAAATATGCTTATGAAATATTAGTTGATGATAAGGAAAAGACAAGTAAAAAGTATCCTAGTTGTGTAATAGATAAGATTACACTAGAAGATTTGATGGTATTAGTAATTAAGGGGGAAAAGGTATGTTAGGGTTAATAAAAAAAGATTTCTTAATTATAAAGGCAAATTTAAAATCAATGGTGATTACATTTATAGTCTATTTAATGTTAGCATTTCAAGGCACATTTGATGTTACATTTATAATTCCGATAATTGGAATAATGTTATTTATATCAACATTTAGTTATGATGATTTTAATAATTGGAACTCTTATGCAGTAACCTTGCCAGATGGGAGAAGAAATGTAGTTAGAGCCAAATATATAGCTTCAATAATTTTAACAGTTGTTTTGGGAATAATAGCTTTAGCTATAGGAATAGGAATCAGCTATATAAAAACAAATGCTATAAATTTAAATGAAATTATATCATCATTAATGGGAACAGCATTATCAAGTATTATTATAATTTCTTTACTTTATCCTATAGTATTCAAATTTGGAGCAACTAATGGAAAAATAATATTATTTGCAGTAGTATTTGGAATAGGAGGAATAGTAGCTTTAGTATCAAATTTTATAGATATGACATCTGTTATAAACATGATAAATGGATTAGATAACTATTCACTTATAGCAATTCCAATAATTTCTGTAATATTATTAGGTATTTCATACCTAATATCAAACAAAATATATCAGAATAAAGAATTTTAAAAATATAACCTACGAAAGT
>CAKPKI010000207.1 GCA_934167135.1 uncultured Clostridia bacterium | reverse complement strand
CGCCTTAACAATTCCGACATATCACTACCCAGCCACACGCCTGTCTCGCCGTCAAGCATGACAACAAGCTGCTGCCACTCCGTTTCGCCCGACTTCGGCGTAACTTCCTCGGCATCGGCAAAGACAAACGTCTGCTGCTGTGCCTCGGGCTTCGCGCTATGGTGCTTTATCCATTGCTCCATCATGTAGAACACAAAGTCTTCCATCGTACCGTTCCATCTATGCGGCTGCTCCACTGCCTTTGGCACAACATTATAGGCATACGTCTTAAAGTCGTCCCAAAGTTTTTCGGGAACTTTCTTGAATATATCCATCATACGCTTCTCGTCGAGCGTAGGATATATTTTGCACAACGTATTGCACAGCCGCTTTTCTGAAGCCTTACGGTGGTCTTGCTTTGCTTTCTTTTTATCCGCCACCTTCACAAACTCTATATAGCTCGGCTCTCCCCTTGTCTTACCTCGTGGACGCACCTCTTTTTTAATGTCGAAATAGAAATCTATCTGCCCCGCATCACAAGCACGTTTTATATCGTCAAGAGCTGTTTTTATTATGCGCGATTTAAACATACTATAACGAGGATATTTCACTTCTGTCACGTTTCCGTCAGCGTCGCGTTTTACAAGTCCAAGGTAGTCACGAATCTCAAACGGAGTAATCTCCACCTTAGACAGCTCAAAATTCTTCATCTTGTGTCTGACAAGATAATACATCAACGGCATGTTGTCAACCTTGCCTATACGCGCTATATCTTCGGGATGCGAAACATAGCCGAGATTCATGTCGAACATTTCAAATACCATATCCGTATTCAGATAGATGTCTATATATCCTCGTGTGCGGTCCACCTGTACGTCCGTCAGTTCATTATCCTCGCCTAACTTCATTCTCACCTGTGTTCCTTTGTCGGTAACAGGTGTGTCTATCTTCGAGAATATCTGTATCAAACGTTTTACAGGCTTCCCTTCTTTGTCAAATGTGTTCTTCTCTAACTGTACGTTTAACACTTCTTTTAAAGCCTCACGCACTCTACTGTACGAACTGGAAGATACGCCCAGCTCACTCAGTTCTATGCGCACAGGAGGCAAATTATCCCTATCCTCGCGCGTCATCATAGGCTTAGGGTCTTCCTTGGAACCTTGCAATACAGGATTTTTAAAGTACTTGCCTATATACACCTGTAGATGCTCAACCACCTTTACCATGATGTTCTGCTGGAGCAAGGTCAATCCTTTCTGCGCCCGGGCATAGGCAAAGGGAGTGTTGATATATTTCTTTATTAACTGCTTATTTTCTTCCATACCATGTTTTTTTTAGAGTCGTAACCTGTAAGTCACTACAAAAGTGTGCCGAAGTCACTACAAAAGTGTGCTGAAGTCACTACATTTATGTGCTGAAGTCACTACAAAAGTGTGCTCTTTTATCTTCTAACTCATTGATTTTCTTTCTCTTAGATTTTCGGTAATATAGAATATAGAATATAGAATATAGAAGAATCGGTGATTTTTTTATTTTTCTATAATTTATAAATTACTATAAAATCATCTATATTCTTATATTCTATATTACGATACGAAATAATAGCTGATTATCAGTTGTTTACACGCCAAAAG
>CAKPKI010000206.1 GCA_934167135.1 uncultured Clostridia bacterium | reverse complement strand
GTTTTGCATCAAATAACGAATTAAAAGATTATGAAATAAATGAAACAATACCAATAGAAAAAGTTGAAGAATATGAAAGAAATATTCAAAAGAATATTACTATTGATAATGTTAAGTATGAGTTGCAAGATATATCAAAACAGGAAAATAAAAAAATGATATATAAAGAAGAAAAACAGATAAAACAAAAAATAGTATATACAAATAATAAATATGATGTATTAAATATGTTTGAAAATAAAATTGAAATGACAAAAGATGATATGTCAGGAGTTTTAGAATTACAAAATAATTTATTAGATGTAAAAATAAATGATAGTTATATAGAACAATATAAAGTATCATTAAGTAAAAAATATGAAAATGTGCCTAGTAATGAATTAAATAATATTCCAAAAACTATTGAAGAAAATGGAACAACTTATTATTTAGTAAATCCAATTTGGAGTATTTCGCAAGTAGAGAAAGTCGAAGAACAAAATATTCCAATAGCATATAATGGAGAAATGCAATATGAAGGGATAAAAGAAAGGAAAATAGTAAAAAGTTATCTAGCAACAGTAACATATGTGGGAAAATTAGAAAAAGAAGAAACAGAATCAATAACATTTAATATTAAATATAAAGAAGTACCACAAGAAGAAAAAATAAATTATATTCCAGTAATAGTAGCAACAACAGGAACTGGTGTTGTAGTAATAAGTGGAATAGTTCTTTGGAAGAGAAAAAAAAATAAAAGAATTGCAGAATAGGAGGATGTAATGAAAAAATATATATTTATAGTAAGCAGTTGTGTTTTATTAATTATAATAATTTGTAGTGTTATTTATTATTGTAATGTATATGATAAAAATCTAGTTAATCCAAATGATATTGTAACAGATTCTAAATTTGAAAATGTTACATTTAATCAAATTGATGATGCTAATACATTGAAAGACGGAATACTAGGAGTAATTACTATTGAAAAAATACGGATTAAATGCAGAAGTAAAAGAAGGAAGCACTAATGAAATATTAAAAAAATATATAGGTCATATAGAAAATACATCAACTTATGATGGAAATGTTGGACTTGCAGGGCATAATAGAGGAAATAAGAATTCATATTTTGCAAGAATAAATGAATTAGAAAAAGGTGATATAATTACATATAAAACTAATTTTTTTACTAGAAAATATAAAGTTGATAATATACAAACAATACTTGAAACAGACTGGAGTTTATTAAAAGAAACAGAGCAAAACAAATTGACTTTAATAACTTGTGTTGCAAATAAAAAAGTGCAAAGGTTATGTGTTCAAGCAACAGAAATTGTGGAAAATAACTTGAAATAAAAATGGAAATGAGTTACAATATACAAAGAAGAGGATGTGATAATATGAAAAAAGATAATGTTTACAAGGTTGAAATAAAACCAAAGTGGGAATGGAATTTTTCGGCAAAATTTTATCTTGTATGTATCATAATTTTTGTACTTCTAGTAGCTTATATTCAAATATATAGACATATACATAGAGAAGAAATAATACAAAATGCACTTAAAAGAGAAAATGAAATAGTTGAAGAAAATGAAGTTAAATAAAAAATAATAATTAAACACCTTATAGGG
>CAKPKI010000205.1 GCA_934167135.1 uncultured Clostridia bacterium | reverse complement strand
TCATTCATCATTTCTCTTGTATAATAATTTACATACATTTGCATTTGTCCTATATCTTGATGTGTTAAATCTCCTAGTTTTAAATCTATTATTACAAAGCATTTTAATATATAGTTGTAGAACACTAAATCTATAAAGAAATGCCTTCCATCAAAAGTTATTTTTTGTTGTCTTGCTACAAAAGAAAAACCTCTTCCTAATTCTAATAAAAATTTTTGCAAATGCTCTATTATTGCTTGTTCTAAATCTTTTTCATAAAAACTTTTTTTCCTTCTAGCCCTAAAAACTCTAATACATAAGGATCTTTTATTATATTCTTAGGTTCTACTTTTTCTGGTAATCCGATTTCTTTTTCTACCGCTTCCTTATCTTGACTTGCTAATAATCTTTCATAATAGAATGTTCCTATAAAACTAGAAGTTAATATATTTCTTTTAAAGTATTCAGTTAATTGTGGCTGAATTGAAAACATTGGAGCTACTGACTTAATGCCCTCTTTTAGTAAGAACTTTGTTATATGTCTTATTTTAAATTGTAACTTTTGAACTTCTCTTTCAACCTCTTTGGATTTTGTTACTAAATCCTTTTCTTCCTGTGCAAACACACAAACATAAATTGTTAAATAAGATACCACCTCATTATTATTAATCATTCTATTATTCACAATATGATTTTCAATAAAATTTAGATTTTTTATTGTTGGATGTCCATATCTCTTTTTATCAATTTGATTTACACCTGAAATGAAGTATTTATGCTTTGTAAAATAATTTCCGTATTCTTGCAAATACAACATATTCTGTATCAGGCAAATAATTATTATTTATTAATGGACTAGGATTTTGTTTATGCCAAGTTAGTATTTCTTAATTACATCCTAGCTTAATAAAATAATCTAATAAATCTCTTACCTGCCTTTTAGAACAATATATGTAAATATTTATCTTTTTCATCTTAGGTATTAATAAATCTAAAATCTGTAAATCAAATCCATCTTTCAAACCAATTAACTCATTTGCATAATTATTAAATGTTGATGTTTTCTTAACTTTAGTCATATTTAATAAATATTGCGGATCCATAACAACTAAATCTATACTTTTATCATCAATATCAACTGCTCTTGGTATAACTAATATTTTATATGGCTGTTGTTTTTCACTAAATTCTATACTAGAAAAATTCATCTTTGATTCAAGCTCATCATCAGTTAAAAGCTCAATATTTATTGGCTCAACCTTAATAGACTGGATAACCTGTCCATCTAGTGTATATAAAAAATTCTCTTTAATGTTTTTTACATTTAAGCATTCATTAAGCGATTGCTCTTCTTCTTTTTTTAAGAATCTATTAGTTAATTTTAAAATTTTAATTCCTCCCATCAAAAAAGAACACCCTATTGTGTCCCTTCCTTAATATACATTTTATCTGTATTTTATATTTTTTGGCCAATTGCTACCAGAATAATATACTGCAATAATTTGCACTTCTTTTATTTCCTTAATTATTCTATAAAAAATCATAAAGTTTTTTACATTTATTTTTCTAATATCAGTTTCTCCTGTTATTTCATTATCAATAACATTATATATATCTTTCTCATTGTTTTAACTCTCTATAAAATTAAAAATTCAGGTTCAGGCTTAGGGT
>CAKPKI010000204.1 GCA_934167135.1 uncultured Clostridia bacterium | reverse complement strand
ATGGTGTACCATATATTGATGAGGGAAAGGAAGTTCTTCTTTGCCGTGTGATGTCGGAAACACCAATCACAAAAGAAGAATTTAAGGACGAAAAGATTGATGCAGCCTGGTATGCCGATCAGGATTATCATAAGATGTATATCGCAGAGATCACAGACATCCTGGCACGTTAGAAACGATTAAGAACTATGCATAGCACAGAAAGAAGGTAATACATAACGGCAGTTAGCTATTGTAACAGATGTATTACAAAAACATGTTAAAAACAAACGAAAATGTCATAAAACTGCCTTGAAACTGCCCTTGTCGACGGTTAAGATATCCATAGTAGCAAACAGCTTACGATCATGTAAAATGCATTTTTGGGAAATGTGCACAAATCCACAAAAATATAAATGATAAGTTGACAAAAATGCACAAGCGTGATAGTATAGCTGATGGTAGTAATGTATAGATGGATTGTATCTTTTACATAAAAAATCCCAATATACATTACATTTCATTTTAACAAATGTCATAAGGAGGAACGAATTATGAAATTCACTAAGACAACAAAGAAAGTATTATCACTTTCAATGGCTACAGCAGTAGCAGCAGCTTCTTTTGTTGCACCAACAGCTGCAAAGAAAGCAGATGCAGCATCATCTTATAAGGGTTATATGTGCTTCAGCACAGCTAAGTGGACTTTCCGTAACAACCACAATGACTCAAAGTTTGCTAACAAGCTTCAGAACACAACAAACCCATCTTTAATGACTTCAGCAGCTAAGAAAGCTAAGTTTACAGATGTTACAATGAAGAAAAACAAAAAGGCTGCAACTTATACAGTTAAGTTAACAGGACTTAGCAAGAAGGTGATTGGTAACGACAAGACATTCAATGCTCTTTATGTTGATACATCAATTCCTGGAAAGATGAAAAACAAAGTTACTGTAACAAATGTTAAGCTTATCATCGATGGTAAGACAGTTAAGACATACAAGAAAGGTGTTTTAACTCCGGATCCAGGTAAATCAGATGCATTTACACAGATTCAGGTTATCAATACATGGAACTCAAGAGTAGGTAAAGTAAGCTACAAGATGCCTAAGAAGAGTGTTGCAATCCAGTACACAATCAAGTTCAAATAATTTATTTGTAAAAAAGATTGATACGTTGGAATACAACGAAACATAAGAAGAGGCTGATGCAATATTTTGTATCAGCCTTTTTCTGACTTTATGAAAAAAGGCTGATAAGCAGCTTGATAACAATCAGAATTGTTTTGTGCTTTTACAAAAAAGGACAATGCAGGAACGAGAAATGAGGTTCAAGATGGAAAATCAGGGAAAACTTATTGAAATGCTTCAGGAAATGAAAGAGATCGCACAGTCGCAGAATAATTATCTGACAAAGAATGAAATTACAAATTATCTTGGTGATACAGCATTATCCAAAGAACAGCTTCAGGCAGTATATCATTACCTTGGAGAAAACCATATTGAAGTAGAAGGATATGTTTACATCCCGGATCGGATCGAAGAAGAAACGTCAGATCAGGGAGATGACAAACGGGAGAAAAAAGAAAAAAGCAGAAGAAGTCAGAATTTGAATATGTATCAGGAAGAATTAAATGAAGCATTAGCTGACCTTAAAGATATAGATCAGGTGCTTCTTGCTTTTTTACAAGGGGAAGAGAGTGCCAGAAATGAACTGATC
>CAKPKI010000203.1 GCA_934167135.1 uncultured Clostridia bacterium | reverse complement strand
TGGAAAAATTTTAGAAATTCTATGCAGTTTTATGGTAAGAGTTCACGATAGTGGAAAGGACCCATAAAACAAATTAGCATTTCTTAAATTTTGTAATAAACCGAGGAATGTAATAAAAAGCTTATATTTCAAGAATTTCTTTGTATTATTTTAAAATAAACCCTTAATCAGTAACTGCTCATATTTTATCATATACTAAAAACAATATCAACCAATAGTTGACAAAATAGCATATATGTGGTATACTATTTTACTAGAACGGTATCTTAGTATATGAAAGGGGTGTTAATTTTGAAAGAAGAACAAATTATAGAAGTTGCAAGAACATTATTTCATAAATTTGGATTCAAAAAAGTTTCCATGGACGAAATAGCAAGAGAAGCTGGTGTTACTAAAAAAACAATTTACCGTTATTTTAATAGTAAAGAAGCTCTACTTGAATATTTTATACAAGAAGAAATGCAAAATATGAAAAAAATTGTAGAAGAAGTAGAAAGTAAAAATATGAATTTCTTTGATACAGTAAATGAAGCAACCTACAAATTATTGAAATATAAAAAAGAAAAAGATTTTCTAAATGTAATTTCTAAAGAAGCTGAATGGTTAAAAAACCCAATAATAATAAAAAACTTAGAACTAATTGACACTCAAATTCAAAATTACATTAAAACAAAACTGCAAAAAGCAAAAGAAAAAGGTTTTATTGAATTTCATGATTTAGATGTAACATCATTTTTAGTATATAAAATGTATATTGCATTAATTATTGAATGGAACAACAAAGATAAGACAATGGATGAACAAATGATAGCAAATAGTATTTCAGAAATTATAAAAAAAGGTTTAAGAAAGGAATGATTTTTATTATGAAAAAAGAAAAAATTTTAAAAATCGCAATTTTTGTTGTAGTTTTATTAATCCCTATTATCTATAGCTTTTTCTATTTAAAATCTTATTGGAATCCATATGGAACATTAAGTGATATGAAAATAGCAGTTGTTAATTTAGATAATGGAAAAGACAACAAAAATCAAGGAAAAGAATTTGTACAAAGTCTAAAAGATAGTGCAACATTTAACATTTGTGAAGTAAGTAAAGAAAATGCAAATGATGGAATGGAAAAAGGAGATTACTATGCAACAATAGAAATCCCTGAAAACTTTACAGAATGTTTAGAAAGTGGTTCAACTACTGATAAACAAATTGCTCAAATAACATATAGACCAAATCAAGCAACAAATTATTTAGCAACTCAAATTGTAAATAGTGCAGTAAAAACAATAGAATTAAATTTGCAATCAAAAGTTGATAGAGAAATCATTGCAAATTTAGCAAATAAATTAAACGAAGTTCCAGACAGTTTACAATCTATTAGTGATGGAGCTGGTACAATATTAGATGGGTCTCAAAGCCTAAATGATGGAATTAAACAACTTAGTGATGGAACAGCTGAACTAAGTTCTAGTTATAAACAATTTGATAATGGTGTGGAATCTGCCTACACAGGAAGTAAAGATATACAAAATGGATTAACACAAGTCTCTGATGGAGTTTCTTCTTTACAAAATGGAGGAAAAACTCTAGACAATGCTATATCTCAAATAAATAGTGGAGTTGATGAATTATCTTCACAAGGTAGTTCTGGAATAGCCTCTTTATCAAGTGGTATTACTACTTTAAATGATGGAGCTAATCAAGTTAACTCTGGTGCTAGCCA
>CAKPKI010000202.1 GCA_934167135.1 uncultured Clostridia bacterium | reverse complement strand
GTTAGCAACTCTTATATATTACCCTAGAGAAAAAATGAATTTAGTATTAAATAGTGTTTATAACAAGGATAATTGGTATAGAGAAAATTTACTTAGAATTATTGAAGTTGCAAAGAAATTTTCATCACGATATACTAGAAGTAAAGTGAGAAAGATTTATATTGATAGTAAATTATCTTATATAATAGATGAAGTTTTAAATAATAAAATAGAAGAAGAAAATAAAAATAAGTACTATAATGCTATTATAGATACGATAATTAAACTAGGCTATGCTGATAAGTTGATAATAGAACTTTCTTCTGTTATAAAGCAATTGGCAGTAGATGAGTTACATATAGTAGGTGATATTTATGATAGGGGACCAGAACCACATAAAATTATGGATTTATTGGAAAAATATCATACTGTTGATATAGAATGGGGAAATCATGATATATTATGGATTGGTGCAACTCTTGGAAGCGATATATGCGTTTCTGGAGTAATTACTAATAGCGTTAGACATAATAATTTATCTATATTAGAAGATACTTATGGTATAAATTTGAGGCAACTCGCAAATTTTGCTGAAAATACTTATGATGATGCTTTAATATGGAGACCAAGAAAAACTAGTTATGAAGATTATCATAATGATTTAGCAGTAAGACAGGCAGCTAGAATTCATAAGGCTATCTCTGTTATTATGTATAAATTGGAAGGAAATTTAGCTTTAATACATCCAGAGTATGATATGAGCCATCGAAGGCTGTTAGATAAGATTAATTATCAAAATAGTACAATAAATATTGATGGTAATATCTATAAGCTGGAGGATATTAAATTTCCAACGATTGATAAAAATAATCCTTATGCTTTAACAGATGAAGAGGAGAAAATAATCAGTAATTTAACAAAATCATTTTTAAATAGTGAGGCTTTACAGAGACATATAGCGGTATTTATTAATAAGGGATCCATGTATAAGATAGAAAATAATAATTTGATGTATCATGCTTTAGTCCCATTATGTAGTGATGGTAGTTTAAAGAAAGTTAATATAGGTAATGTTTCGCTATCGGGTAAAAGACTTTTTGATTATATAGATGCTATGGTTAGAAAACTTTATTACAATAAACAAAATAATAGTCAGTATGATTTGGATTTAATGTGGTATTTATGGTGCGGTGCAGATTCTCCTTTTTTTGGAAAAGATAAGATGACGACATTCGAAAGAGTACTGATTAAAGATAAAGATTCTCATAAGGAAAGAAGAAACTATTATTATACTTATCAGGAAAATCGTAAAGTAATGGAGAATATAATGATAAATTTTGGTATAAAAGATGTTAGTAATGCTCATATAATTAATGGTCATATTCCTGTTGAGAAAATTAATGGTGAATCACCTTTAAAAGCTGATGATGCTGTAATTGTTATAGATGGTGGATTTTCTAAAGCATATCAGAAAACTACAGGAATAGCAGGATATACTTTAGTGTCTGGTTCTACTGGTATGAGAATTATTGCTCATGAACCATTTTCATCACTTGCAATGGCTATTAAAAATAATGAAGATATTCATTCTTCAATAGATATTCAAAAAAGTATGAGTAAAAGAATTACGATCGCAGATGTTGATAAAGGAAAAGAAATAAAGCAGCAGATTAATAATTTGCTTTTATTAATAGAAGCATATGATAAGGGAATTATAAAAGAAAATAAAGAATATAAATATATAAAAGTA
>CAKPKI010000201.1 GCA_934167135.1 uncultured Clostridia bacterium | reverse complement strand
GAGAAAAGGCTTTGCCAGTACCAGATTGATTCCAAGCGTTATAGCAAGGGCAACTGGCGGATACATAAAATCATCTGATTCAAATTTAAAGCTGCGGAACAAAAAAGTCACCGAACTTGTGACAAAAAATCCGTAACTCATAACCACAAAAAATATAAACAATTTCTCGGGTATTTTCGCCCGAACCACCAGACAGTACATCACCCCGAACAACAGCAATGCAATATAAAAAATAATATTCCAGATAGTTTCTTTATAAGCACCGCCCACATTCAGCTGCGCCACAGTGCAAAACGGGATAACCATCAAGGCGAAAATAGAAAGTGCAATAAACACAGCCCTTTTCCTGCTTACCCGAAAACGGTCCCGGAATGGAAACATACAGAAAAACGCATATGGAAAAATCTGAAGAAAAAAGCCGCAGAAATAACGCAATGCTATCATAAAAAGCCCCCTTCTGACATGTCAAAATCAAAGAAAAACAGCTCCGAATACTTGATAAAAAGTATATCATTTATAGATGTTGAAATCAAATTTCCCCCATGTCTTTTTGCGCCGTATTTTGTCCACTCACGCAAAAATATAGACAATAAAATCAATTTCAAATAGCATAGATATAAAGACAAGGGCGCTGTTTTTTACAATGTAAATTTTAAATTTAAGGAGGATAACAACATGAAAAAAATTCACTCAATACTTTTAGGAATGGGACTAATTACAGGAGGCCTGATGCTTGCTGGCTGGACCAGCGGGGAAACCGTCACGCTTGAAGAAATCGATACGGCGACGCAGACAGAACAGCTGCTGAAAAACCATTTTTCTTTTCAGATTACTTCGGTCTATGTTGACGATGACTTTACCTATTCGCAGTATGTGGACAAGGATCTGCTGTTAGTCTCATATCCCGACAGCGCTGAACTGTATCTGGATGGACAGCTGAACTATCTTTCTGAAGAGGATTCCCTTAGCGGAATCTTGTACATTTTACAGAATCCTGTAGCATATCCCGCAACGGATAATGTGATTTTTTCCTCAAGCGCTGAGGAAACCATAACAAGCTGTGAAGAAAAAGATGGCAAAATTTACGTCTCCAGCGATGCTTCCCCGGAAGATACCGAAAAACAGGTAACAGGAGAAGGCTTCCCCTATAACGAAGGCGAGTATTTTATCACTGACTACGTTCTGGATGCAGAAACCTTCACACTTCTGTCCCTTGATGAAACCTTAGTCGCACCAGACGGCTCAACACGTCCCTATGTAACTGCTACTATTGAATATGATGTGGAAAGACCAGAGCTGGCACAGACAATGTACGAACACAGCACAGCCATAGAGAATCTTCGCCAGGTAACCCTCACAACAGATCCGGATACTGAAAACGAAGAGACCTTTTCCGTACAGGTACCAAAAGGGGATGGCGTAGTTATTTACTTACCAGAAGGTTATGATGGCATCTTTACAGACCGGGCTTGTACCAAGGAAGAAGAATCCCCTATAGACCGCAATGCAGACGCTACATTATATATGGCAAAGGGAAAGTAGAAGATGCAAAATATAAGAGACTTATTAACTGAACTTACAAACATCAATATGAACAAGGTTTCAGATCAGATTGTTGTAACAATGGCGATCATTGTGGGGCTCCTGGTCGTTGCGTCCTTTTTTTCCCTTTTTGTATCCATCTACCTCGCTATTGCATACGCCCACTAAACACTATCTAATAATATCTTCGGAAAACCCGGCGAAGAAGCAGCACGACTGGTTCTTGAC
>CAKPKI010000200.1 GCA_934167135.1 uncultured Clostridia bacterium | reverse complement strand
ATTAAACTCAGATATTTGCTTGATTTTAATAGATAGAGATAAGGCAGTAATAGAAAATATTGAAGATTATATGAAAGTGCCTAAAAAAATTAAGAATAAAAGAACTCAAATCGATTGGGATTTCTATTATTGGTTACCATATGAATCAGGACCAATAGGTGAAGCGGGAACTCCTTCTGATAATGGAGCAGGAGCATGTGCAACGATTTCAGGACCAAGCGAAATAGCAGTTGGAATTGCTCAATGGACGGTATATGGAAGCACAAATAACATTGCGCCATTATGTAAATGGTTAGCAGAAGAAGATCCATCGTTATGCGGAAGCTTAAAAGCTTTTGGAAGTTATTCTTCAGGACAATTTGTATCTGATTTTGGTAGTTTAAAATCAACATGGGAAAGTATTAATAAAAAGAATACAGATAGATTCTTAGAATTACAAATGCAGTATTTCTATGATGTCGATTTTACAGGATGGGTTAAAGAAGCTGGAGTTGATTGGATATTAGATAAAGACTTAGTAACACAAGGTACATATGCATCACTTAAAAACTGGGGACCATACTTAGGTTGGGAAAGTGTAATGGATGCTTCAATGTCAGATCAACAAATTGTTAAAAATCTATTAACAAAGGCATTACCGATAGGATCAACATGTGGTACATTAGAGACAAGATGGAATTCACAATATGTATTAGCAAGAGATATCTTAAATGGAGATTTTACAGAGGTCGAAAATTGGATAAGAAAAGAAGAACCAGGAAAATATAGTACAGGAAATAATCCAGGAGCTTTAGGCTTAATAAAAATGTATTTTAAAGTATATGACGATATATACGTAGCAGATATAAAGAGAACATTTTTAGGAGGAATATATGGATAAGAAGAAAAGTAAAAAAAGAAAATTTAATTTTTCAAAAAAGAAATTATTTATAATACTAATCTTCATAATTGCTATTATTACATTATATATAATTAGTCCAACTCAAAGAGCATATAGAGCAATAAAGAAAATAAATATTCCTGATAAAATGAGTGATACATTACAGTTACCAACATATATGAATGAAGTCGTTGGAAAATATAATGGTGAATTAACTACACAAATAATAGCTAAAACATATAATAATTTTGCCGAAAACTTAATTCCAAAGTATTATAAAAAATGTAAAAATTTATCTGAAAAAGAGATAGAAAAATATTTTAATAGAAATAAAAAAATTATTAAAATTGAATTAGGATTTTCTAATAGTAGTGAATTTAAGAAGTTTGCTAAAACAATACAGCAATTACAAGGAGATAAACTAAATTTCGAAAAATATAGAATACTAAGAACAACAGCTATAAATGAAAATGATGCAACAACAGCATATTTAGGAATTACATATTCAAACAATGAAGAAATAATACTAAATACAAAATTAGAAAATCAAGTAAATTCAAAGGGAACATCAATAACATATTCAGCAGATGTTGATGATAGCAAAATAGAAAATGATAAGCAAAAACAAGAAAAGCTTGATAAACAATTAGAAAATAGTAGAAGCCCATATACACGTGGCTCACCAATCGAATAACTAAAAAAAATACGAAATATTTAATTATTTCGTATTTTTTTGTGAAAAAACTATGGAGATTAAAAAAAATATGATAAAATAAAATTAGATTAGTGTATTCTGAGGAATAATTTCTAAAAGGAGTATAAAGTCATGAAAAAGAAAAAAAGAAAAGTTCTTTCAAAAAAAGAAAAAATAATAATAATTTGTGCAGTAGCATTAGCATTTTTAATTGTTTTATCTTTAG
>CAKPKI010000199.1 GCA_934167135.1 uncultured Clostridia bacterium | reverse complement strand
CTTTTTTTTCTTGCTATTTTTTTTATTTTTTAGTAAAATAAATCTATTAGAAAAATAAAAAATAAAAAGAAGGAGAAGAGAGAGGAACAAAAGAGATGGAAAAAATAAAAGAAAGATTAAGGTCAGTAACATTAAAACAATGGCACATAGTGATAACAATAGCAGGAATATTATTCATATCATTAAGTGCCTTTCATTGTAATATATGGTTTGACGAAACTTATTCAGCAGGGTTAGCAAGACATACATTTGGAGAAATATGGTCAATTGGAGGACATGATGTACATCCAATATTATATTATTGGATGCTTAGAATTGTGTATTTGATTACAGGAGGCTCAATAATTGCATATAGAATTTTTTCAGTAATTCCAAGTGCAATATTAATTATTTTAGGGTATACACACATAAGAAAAGACTTTGGTGAAAAAACAGGATTTATATTTTCATTTTTATCAGCTTTTTTACCAGAAATGGCCGTATATGCAGTAGAAATAAGAATGTATTCATGGGCAATTCTTGCTGTTACAATTCTTGCAATTTATGCATATAGGCTTTCAAAAGAAGATAATACGAAAAATTGGATTATATTTGGAATTTCAAGTTTAGCAAGTATTTATTTACACTATTATGGATTAATGGCAGCAGGATTAATCAATCTTATATTATTAGTATATTTAATAGTTAAAAAAAGAAAAAAAGGACTAATTTTTATTATTTCATTTGGAATAATACAAGGATTGGCATATTTACCATGGCTGATGAACTTTGTGACTCAATTGAGTAATGTTTCTAATGGATTTTGGATAGGATTTTCATTTCCAAAAACTCCAATGGAATTGCTAAGTTGTCAATTAGCAGGATATGTGAAATCATCAGATTATACTGATTTATTAGTACCAACTGTATTGTCATTAGAACTATATGGATACATAATTTATAAAACATATAAATATTTTAAAGAAAAACAAGACTTAAAACCGTTTAAATGGTCAGTAATTGTGTATTTTGCGGTAATACTTGCAGCAGTAATAATTACAGTTGCAATGAAAACATCAATTTTATATTATAGATATTTGTTTGTAATAACAGGATTATATATATTTGCAATAAGTTTTATACTTGCAAAAGAGAAAAATAAAGTAGAAATTATAACAATACTTTCTGTAATTGTAATGTTAGGTACATATAATAATATAAAGTTGATAAAAGATAATTATGATAGCTCAAACTATGAACCAATGAATTATATAAAAGAAAATATACAAGATGGAGATACAATTGCTTTTTCAAATCTTGGAGGAGGTTTTGTTGCAGCAATTTATTTTGCAGATAATCAAGTATATTTTTATAATCCGGAAAATTGGGGAGTAGAAGAGGCTTATAAAGCTTTTGGTCCAAACTATGAAACTTGTGTTACAAAAGATTTTGTTGAAAATTGTTCAAATAGAGTATGGATTATTGATAATATTGATGGTTCAACTTTTGAAGAATTGTTTGAAGATGAAGATTATAAAAAAGTTTCTGAAAAAGATTTTTTTACAAAATATCATGATTATAATTATAAAATAACATTAATAGAAAAATAAGATTAAATATATTAAAACAAAAAAAGTGGCTTTCTAATGAAGCCATTTTTTTATTCAAGACCATATTTCTTTTTAAATCTGTCAGCTCTACCACCTTTAGTATCAAGTCTTAAGTTACCTGTCCAGTATGGATGACATTTTGAGCAAACATCTACTTTTAAATCTTTTTTTGTTGAACCAACTTCTAGAACATTACCACATGCGCATGTAATAGT
>CAKPKI010000198.1 GCA_934167135.1 uncultured Clostridia bacterium | reverse complement strand
AATAAATTTAATTTATATTATTAATGATTATGTGATAAAAGTGTGAATTTTAATTCACACTTTTATTCAGACTGTTGACAAAGTATATAAAAAAATTTATTCAACAGTCTTTTCTTTTTTGTAAAAATGTTGTAAAATATATATATCCTGAATTAACCATTAGGATGAAAAATGCAGTTTTTCTTAGAAAATACTGCATTTTTTCTTTTCTTATGATATAATTTAATTGGTTAATTTAGGAGGAAAAAGTATGTTAACAATAAATGAAAATGAACAAAGTGAAATGATATTATGTACATTGGAAGATTTAGTTCCAGAGGAAAGTCTATTCAGAAAAATAGATAAATATATCGATTTCACTTTTATCTATGATGAAGTAAAAGATTTGTATTGTACAACAAACGGTAGAAAATGTATAGATCCTGTTGTACTATTCAAATTAGTATTTATTCAAACAATAGATGGATTAAAATCTATGAGAAAAACTTGTGAGAAAATAAAAGTAGATGCTGAATATAGATGGTTTTTAGGAATTCCATTCGGTAAAAATACACCTCACTATTCTACTTTTAGTCAAAACTATATAAGAAGATTTGCTGGGACAGAAGTTTTTGAAAAAATATTTGTAAATATAGTTGAACAAGCAATAAAACATAATCTAGTAAAAGGAGAAACATTTTTTACTGATTCAACTCATAAAAAAGCTAATGCAAATAAAAATAAATATCATAATGAAATTGTAAAAGAAGTAAAAAAAAGACGTGAATGGCTTGAAAATGAAATAAATGAAGAACGTGTAAGACAAAATAAAAAAGAATTTGAATATAAAGATGAAATTGAGGAAAAAGAAATAAAAGTAAGTGATACAGATAATGAAAGCGGATATTATCATAGAGATAATAAAGAAAAAGGATTTATGTATTTGGATCATAGAACTGTAGATTCAAAATGTAATATAATAGTAGATTGTCATGTAACAAAAGGAAATGTACATGATTCTGTTCCCTACATAAGTAGATTGGAATATATAAAGAAAACATTTGGATTTAAAATAAAAGAAGTTGGAATTGATTCAGGATATGATACTATAGATATAAAAAAATACTTACACGATAACAATATATATGGAGTAATTGCATATAGAAGATATGCTAAGGCAGAAACCACAGTAAAGAAAAGTAAATTTAAATATATAAAAGGAAGTGACTGTTACATATGTCCAGAGACAGGAGCAATATTAGAATATACTGGAAGAATTGATAGAAATGGATATAAATTCTATTCTAGTAAAGAAAACTGTAGTAATTGCCCTGAAAAGAATGGTTGCTGTAACAAAAAAGATTTTAGAGTTATAACAAGACATATATGTGAAGAGTTAAATGAAGAAATGCGTGAAAGAAGAATATCAGTAAGAGGAAAGGAATTATATAAACAAAGAAAAGAAAAAGTTGAAAGAAGTTTTGCTGATAGCAAAAATAATCATGCATATAGATATGCTATGTATAGAGGTATTGAAAAAAATCAAAATTATACATGGCTAATTTGTGCTGCTCAAAATATGAAAAATATAGCAATAAAGAAAGAAAAAATATGGGGATAATCTCCATATTTGCTTCATTTTGTAAAATATTTATAAAAATTTTAAAAATTTTAAAAAAATTTATATATAAATAATAAAAAGACTGTTGAACAAAATATTTTTTATATACTTTGTCAACAGTCTGAATCAACCAGTTTATATTTTCTGGTTGATTTTTTTGTGCGACAGGTATGTCGTCTAACTACTCTATTATAAATATATAGTGG
>CAKPKI010000197.1 GCA_934167135.1 uncultured Clostridia bacterium | reverse complement strand
TGCTTTCATTATTGCATTTCCAAATGCTACACCCTCTGAATTCACTAGTTCTTTGTTATCTTTTCTAGAATAATATTCTCCCAAGTCTACCTCTAGTACTTTTTCTATTTTTCTTATGTTCCGATTTTGTGGTTTCTTGGTTTTTTCTTTTATATAGTGATTTATGTCGCTACTACCAATTCCTGTTCTACGTGAAAGTTCAATCTGTGACATTTTTTTCATTTCCAATGTTTCTTTTAATTTTTCTCCAAATGTCATCTGTTTATCCTCCTATTTTCTACATAATAACATTTGTATTATATAACTTTTTTATGTATATTTCAAGTCTATTTTTGAAAATATTTTACATAACTTGACTTTTTGGTATAATTTTGTTATAATAATTCTAGATGAATTGTTTTTACCTCAATCCGTCATCTTGTAACTACTAACTAAGTACTGGCACAATTGCCGAGGAGGAAAATATGTTTGAAATTGGTAAGAAAGTATATTACAGGGATCAAGAGTATAAAGCTACAATTGGAACCATTTTATCTGGAAACAGAATTTCGGAGGGGCTTATTAATTTAAAAGTTAAGTCTCCAGACGGTTCTATTCAGATTATCCAGAAAATTTATCCAGATAATGACCACATTTCAGTTATCGAAGATCATTATCTTCGATATGGGCATTATTAATGCCCACGAAAAAACTCTCTCTTTATGAGGGAGTTTTTTTGAATGTATTGTTGACAACTTATGTAAAACATGTTAAAATACTTATTGATGTAAAAATTTATTAATTTTTCACTAAACTTAGTGAACTAATAAAGATTTCCATCTAATTTTTAATTTAGAAACTTTTAACATTTCAACCACAAGCAGGAGGATACAATATGTTTTTAATCACAGAAAAAGCAAAAATTGGAAATCATTTCAAAAGAGAAAAAATTTTTTTGGCAACATTGGAAACAGCTAATAAGGCAAAGACCATCATCGATATCTTCTATAAAGAAGATAATGGCGGATACACCCGTTTTTTGGAGACAGGTCCACAGACATTTTCAGAAGAAAACAGCGTTTTATCAAATATAGTCCCAGTCTGGGATTATTATATGGAAAACGAATTGTTTGAAGCCAGAATTGATCATAATTTCATGGCCATATGTGCTTGGGATGAGAGCCCGTTATCAAAATATAGAAAGGATTTTGGAATTTAAACAACCAAGGCAGAAAACATAAGTTTTCTGCCTTGGTTGTTTTTATATAAAATTTTATTTATTAAAAGTGTTTTCCTTTTCCCTTTCTTCTTGTCTTATTCTCTGAATTATCTTCATTATAATTATATTTATCACTATTAGCAATATCTTCAATATAATTCATATTTTCATCTTCATCATCAGGTTCCCATTGTTTTTCTAAATTATTTTCCAATTGCTTTAATTCTGTTAATTCTTGATGTTCTGCTATTGCCTTATCTAATTCATCTGCTCCTGGCAAGTCTATATCATCATTTTTCTTTTTGTCTTTTGATAATTTTATTTTCAATATTACAGCAATTATTATTAATATTACTAACACTACTGCAAGTATTAATTTTATTATTTCTTCTTTCCCCCATGTTGATGGTTTTAACCAGTTAACTTCTTTTGCGTGTTCTGCTTCTCCATCTTCTGTTTCTACATTTTTATTTACTGTAATTTGATATGTTGCAGTTTTTTTATTTTTTTTGCTTTGCACAACTATTGTAATAATATTTTCTCCATCTTGTAAATTTTCATTTCCAGCTACTTCTACTGTTGTATCATCATCTGTGGCTATTGTTGCAATATCTAAAAAATCAACATTTTTATTTAAGTCTACTGTATATTGATATATTTCT
>CAKPKI010000196.1 GCA_934167135.1 uncultured Clostridia bacterium | reverse complement strand
GTTATAGCATTAATTTGTGCAAAGAAAACATATAGTAAACATCAGGTAGAATAAGTAATAAAATTAAATTTTATTTAAGGAGAAAATTATGAAGTTTTAGTTGATAATAGAAAAGTAAAACTCACTATTAGATAATTTAAAATATTAAGGACTTTAATAGAAAATCCAAATAAAGTATTTTCCAAAAATGAATTATTGAATTTGGTATGGGGATATGATTATTATGGAGATTCTAATATAGTAAATACACATATAAAGAATATAAGAAGTCTATGATGATTTTGTACCAGTAACAACTAAATATGACTTAATAGGAAGCATTGCAACAGATACAGGACTTACAAGACATACAATTATAGAAATTTTGAAGATAAAGCAATAAGCAGTGGAGCAGTTAAATACGGCGTTGTTAATACTTATGAACATCTAATTGATTTGGTAACAGGTATTGTTCCATTATCAGAATAATAAATAAGGGGATGTAATTATGGGAATTATTTTATATATATTATTTTTGATATTCTGTATATTTGCAGGATTCAATGGAATGCCATATATGTTTATATTTCCAAGATAGCCTAGTTTTAGGCTATTATTTTTTTGCAATTATCAAGAAAATTCAGAAAGTTCTTGGACATTCAAGAATTGAAACAACACAAATATACACTCATATTTACAATAAAAATGTCGAAAAAGCAATGTTAGAACATCCTTTATCTAAATTTAAAATGCAAGATGCATTAGCATTTGTTGTATAGAAAGGATAAGATTATGAATAATGAACAATCCGATTTTAGAGATTTACAATTTGTAGATTTAAGATTACAAAATGGACAGGTTGAATTAATATTAAGATCAATGGAGTTATACGGATATAACCTAAAATTTATGGTAAATGACACAGATATAACAACAGAAGAAAGAAGCAGAAAACAAGCAAAATTGGAATATACATATCAACAAATTCTTGCAACTCAAGCAGAACAAGTCAATAATAAAGCAAATCTTCATAATACCAATACAAAGATGGCTGAAAATATGTTAGAATCAACAAATATCTTAGATTTTGATAAAATAGCTAAAAAATCATAAAATTTACTAGATTTAATAAAAAACGGTGGAGTAGGGGGAAGAGTCTTATTTTCAGATATATACAATTTAAATAAATATTAAAAACCAAAAAATAGAAAAATAGGTAGTAAAATATTTTGTGCAATGTTCTTAAATTATTTTTAGAAAAAATATAAAATATAAAATATATAATCAAAAAATTTGTTTGGTAAAAAATCTTAAAACGAACATTTGATTATTACAAATTGATTTATAAATTTTAATTATAATCTTAGATTTTAAATTATATTTATAAAGTCTGAAAATCAATTATAATTAATTTAAATTATTAACTAATCAATTATCTGTTTATGATTTTAAAAATTAATTTTGATGCTTTAAACTTATAGTATGCAATTTAAATTTGCAGATTTTAATTAAACTTATGGAATTATAATTTATGTAAGATCTTTTGAAATTAGTTAAAATAATGGCTTGTGTGAATCGATTTTAAGCCGTTTTTATTTTTAAGGCTTATAGTTTGTTGTCAGTGAAATACGGCAAATATAGAGAAATAAGCATTTTGAAGATTTTAGATAAAATTTAGATAGAAGATCAGAAATTATAAAAAATTATTGAAAAACAAATTTATAATTAAAGATAAAAATTATTTGAACAATTTATAGATAAAATATTTAAATAGCTTAAAATTGATTTTAAAGCGTTATTAAAATAAGATTATATAAGTAATTGGATAACATTAAATAATATTAAATATGCAAAATAAAATAATTATATAATAAGTAAATATATT
>CAKPKI010000195.1 GCA_934167135.1 uncultured Clostridia bacterium | reverse complement strand
TGATAGTGCTAGAGTTTCAAATACAGCCTTTAAAATTTATTTAAGTAATTGTAATGGTATTGCTCATAATGAAAATGCCTGTGTTGAAACATCTGACGGAAGAAAATTTTATCCAGCAGGTAGATCAGATGGTGATGGAATGATAAGTGTTGAAGAAGATGGAAATGTAAAATATTATAATACATTTAATTTAACTAATTATGATGCAACAGATAATTTGAAAGTACATTTATTTAAAGAAAATGGAGATGAGATAATTGTTGAATTGACAAAGGAAAGATAGTTTTATAAAAAATTTATAGGCAGATAATTGATTGAAAATTATCTGCTTTTATGATATAAAAAAGACAAATATTAATATATTAGGATGAATTGAGAACTAATTATAATACAAAATGTAAAATGGAGAAATTTATGAAGAAATTATTAAAATATGTAATAATAGTTAGTATTGTAATAGCAATAATGGTGTTAGGTATAAATTTATATGTGAGAATATCAACCAAAAATCAGATTATCAAAGAAAATGAATATTTAAAATTATCGGATATAGATTGTATAATTATTTTAGGAGCTGGAATATGGGGAGATAAGCCAAGTTCTATGTTAGAAGATAGACTATTGGAAGGTATAAAATTATATCAAAATAATGTATCAAATAAAATAATAATGAGTGGAGATCATGGAAGAAAAGAATATGATGAAGTAAATATAATGAAAAAATATGCAATAGAAAAAGGAATACCATCAGAAAATATTTTTATGGATCATGCAGGTTTTTCTACTTATGAAAGTATATATAGAGTAAAAAATATTTTTGAAGCAAAGAAAGTTGTAATAGTAACGCAAAAATACCATTTATATAGAGCTTTATATATTGCAAATCAATTGGGATTAGAAGCATACGGAGTTGGAGCAGATCCTAGACAATATGTAGGAACAACATATAGAGAAATAAGGGAAATATTAGCAAGAGATAAAGATTTTTTTAAATGCATATTTAAGCCAGAGCCTACTTATTTAGGAGATACAATTCCCGTAAATGGAAATGGAGATATTACAAATGATGATAAAAAAGATATTTAAAAAATATGGAGCTAATATGAAAAAGAGTGTAATAATATTTCTTATAGTTTTTATTATAATTATTGTTGTAGTAACATTATTATATAATTTTAGAATTATACCAAATAAACAATATTCTAATAGTGATTTCAATATTGAAACATATATTAGCAATGTAGATAAAGATAATGATGGTATAGATGATCAGACAGATATATTAAATAATGTAAGAGAATATATAAAAACAAAGCCTAAATATAAAAGCAAATATTATGGAGTAGGTTATCCTGATGATGAATATGGGGTTTGCACAGATGTTGTAGCAAATGGATTAAAAGGTGCTGGATATGATTTAATGGAACTGGTAAACGAGGATATCACAAGTCATAAAGAAAAATACAATATTGAAACTATAGACAAAAATATAGACTTTAGGAGAGTAAGAAATTTAGATATATATTTTAAGAACAATAATACTTCATTAACAAATGATTTATCTAAAATCGAAGAATGGCAAGGTGGAGATATAATTGTATTTAAAGACCATATAGGAATAATATCAGACAAGAGAAACCGAAAGGGAATTCCTTTTCTAATACACCATGCAAATCCAATGCAAATAAACTATGAGGAAGATGTATTAGAGTTATATGGACAAGAATATATTATAGGACATTATAGAATTAGTTAAAGCACAACAAGAAATTATAAAACCATAGTAAAAAATCACAATTTTTAGAGCAGGTAGTTAGTTGATAATTATCTGCTTTTGTGATAGGATGAGTAAAAATGAAATAGTAA
>CAKPKI010000194.1 GCA_934167135.1 uncultured Clostridia bacterium | reverse complement strand
TCAAATGCTATGATAAAAGCTTTAAAACAGTTGGTTCACCAACAAGTCTACCATTTATAAAGTTGTAAAGTGGTGTATACTTATAAATATGATAAAAACGGTGAAGTTACAGAATATATAAAAAAGAAAGCCGGAGACACAGAAATTTATTCACAAAGCTGGGAAAGTACAGATGGGCTGACATCTGGGACTAAAATATCTTTTGATGGGAAAAGCTACAATACTGCCGTAACAAAAGACAGCCAGACTTCAAACATTTTGACAGAAAAAAATGTTTTAGGAAACAAGCAATCTTTTTCTTATGATAGTATAGGACAGGTTCTTTCTAAGAAAAATGATATATACAAACTAGACTATTCATATGAAAACATTGATACGCAAAATGCAAAAGATAATGCAACAGGGCGTATTCAGCAAATGATATATGGAAAGATAAATAACAGCTTTGATACACTGTCTTTAAAATATGAATATGATATTTCGGGACGGATAATAAAAGTAAGTGACACAAAGGGAAGTGTTTTATCTGAATATACTTATGATGCACAAGGCCAGCTTTTGATCGAGAAGCTTCCGAAGCAAAATAAACGCTATGAATATATCTATGATACCGTTGGAAATATTCAGGCAGTGAAAACATATACATTGACCGGAACAACGGCAACAGATACAACAAATTATACATATGGTGATAATTCATGGAACGATTTGCTTACTGCCTATAATGGAAAAGAAATTACCTATGATGGTGTGGGTAATCCATTGACTTATAATAATGGAACAGCATGGAAGTTCACATGGGAGAAAGGAAGAGAACTTTCTTCTGCTTCTTCAAATGAAAAAAGTGTGACATTTACATATGATGTAGATGGTATTAGAGATAGTAAAACTACAAATGGTGTAAAGCATGAATATATTACATTGGATGGATTGATTTATCAGGAAAAATGGGGAAGTAATATTCTGACATTTTCCTACGATAGTAATGACAAACCTTATGCAGTGAAGTATAATAATAACATATATTATTATGTTTTAAATCAACAGGGAGATGTTATCCGTATTGTTGATGAGAATGGAACAACAAAGGCAGAATATACTTATGATGCATGGGGAAATGTGATTGGAAGCACTGGTACAGATAGTGGAATCGGTGCAGTGAATTCATTATTATACCGAGGATATTATTACGATTCAGAACTCGGAATGTATTATCTTCGTAGCAGATATTATGACCCTGGAGTAAGAAGATTTATTAATGCGGATAGCGTAGATTACTTAGGTGAAAACAAAACAGAGTTATCCTATAATTTATTTGCGTATTGTGAGAATGATGCAGTAAATTTGGTTGATAGTGATGGAACATTTGCGATAGAAATTTCAATGGCAGTAGGAGCATTTTTAATAACTGGTCTGTCTTATATGGGATATTTACTAATGAAAAAATTAGTAAAATCTTTTGTATCATTAGCAAATTCATTTATTAGAATTTGTGGAATAGTCATTAAAAAAGCTCTTAAAGAATTGGAAAAGGATATAGCTAAAAGTTTAGACAAAGCAAAAAAAAGGGTCAAAACTAAAAGAACAGAAAGACACCATATTATACCTAGAAAGGCTAAAGCAACTGCGGTTGCTAGGGCTATTTGGACTGAAAAAGTTAGCCTCAGTATCAATAACAGTAGAAATCTGGTAGATATTAATTATAATTTGCATAGAGTAATGCATACAAAGGTATACTATGACTCAATTGAAACAATTATTAAGGCTGCTTATAAAAAAAGCAGTGTTAAAGGAGTTTTAAATGCTGTTAGTGTACTTAAAGGTTTCTTAAAAACTGTATCATCCAAGTTATAAGATAGATAATAAAAAATAGGTGTTCACAATTCTAAAGGTAAAAA
>CAKPKI010000193.1 GCA_934167135.1 uncultured Clostridia bacterium | reverse complement strand
AAAAATACATGGAAATCTCATTTTAATCAAAACAACAATATAATTGAATACGGAAATGGACAAGCAGATGTAATTGATTATGGAATATTTGATGAAAATGGTAAGTATTTACAATCAATAGATAATGCAAAAGATGTAATATTAAAATCAAAAATAAAATTTAATGCAGATGTAAATGAACCAATTTTTACAATGACATTAAAAGATTTTAATGGGCTAGAGGTTTGTGGAACTAATACATTAATTGAAAAAATAGCAACAGGAAAATTTAAAAAAGGTGATATAGTAGAAGTTTCATTTAAAACAAGATTAAGAGTTGCACCTAATAAATATACTTTATCATTCAGTTGTACACACTTTAAGCCAAATGGTGAGTTAGAAGTATTAAGTAGAAAATATGATGCTTTATTAGTTGAAATAATTTCATCTAAAGAACATGTAGGAATTTTAAGTTTAGACACAGATATAAAAATCGAGAAAAATAAGTAAGAGGATTGAGAGGAATGGAGATAAATCTAGAATCTTTAAAAGAAGATGAAAAAAAGATAATTGAATATATAAATTCAAATGAAAAAGATAATTTTGAAGATATAATAAAAGAAAATTTAAATGATTCTATTATGCTAGGTTTATCAAATATTAGAAAAAACTTAGTATATGCATATGACTTTGAACCTAATTCTACAGTTCTAGAAATAGGGGCACATCTTGGAGAAATTACTGGGGCACTATGTGAAAAATGTGCTAAAGTAATTTCTGTCGAACCTAATGAAACAAAAGCAAAAGCGATACTACAAAGATATTCAGATAAAGAAAATTTAGATATAATAGTTACTGAAATTTCAAAAATTAAATTGGAAGAAAAGTTTGACTATATAACTTTATTTGGTATTTTAGAATATGCACAACAAATCTTTGATACAGAAAGTCCTGGTTTGGATTTAATATTGTATTGCAAAAAAATGTTAAAACCCAATGGAAAACTTTTAATAGCAACTGATAATAAATTCGCTTTAAAATCATATATCGGTGAAAAAGATGAATGTACAGGTATTACATTTGATTCAATAACTGGATATAAAAGTAGCAATAAACAGTATAAATTAGGAAAGAAACAAATTATAAATATTTTAAAAGAAACAGGAATGAGTTATTATAAGTTCTTTTATCCTTTACCAGATTATAAACTACCAAGTTTAATATTTACAGATGAATATTTACCAAGTAGTTCTAAAATTAATGGATATTTTCCGTATTATATGGATAGTAGTTTTATATTCTATAGTGAAGTAGATGCATATGATGCAATAATAAAAGAAGATAAAAAAATGTTTCCTTTTTTTGCAAATTCTTACTTTATTGTAGCTTCACAAATTGAATTTAAAGATGATACAAGATATGTATCATTTAATAATTACAGAAAAGAAGAATATCAATTAATGACAAAAATAAGAGAAAACATAGTTGAGAAAACAAGTATAAACTCAAAATCTAAAAAACATTTAGAACAAATGATGAATAATATTAAAAATTTAAATAACGAAAATATTGATATTCTTGATAAGGTTTATGAAGAAAAAGTAGTCAGCAAATTTATTGATTTAAAATTAGCATCTCAATTAGTCAGTGACAATATAGAAAGACCAGAAGAAATAATAAAAATATTAAATAAATATAAAGAGAAAATATCTACATTAAGTACAGAATACAATGAAAATGAAAAAACAATATTCGAAAAATATATACCAGATATTGATAGAAATATTTTAAATGATTTTAGATACTTAAAAGATGGATATTGGGATATGATTTTAAAAAATTGTTTTATTATAGATGGGGAATGTGTATTTTTTGACCAAGAGTGGGTAGAAGAAAATGTACCTGTAGAATTTTTAGTATATAGAAG
>CAKPKI010000192.1 GCA_934167135.1 uncultured Clostridia bacterium | reverse complement strand
ATATATGATATTGCACCTAAAGATATTGCAGATAATATAGTAAATAAATATTTTCGTTCTTATATTGAAGTTAATGAAAAGAAAGTTGTTGATAGTATAAACAAATATAATGAAAGAATAAGAAAGTTAGATATAGGCACTAAAAAAGATTATATAATTAGTTATATAGATAATATAGACGGAGTTAAAACTACAATAGGTCCTCAAAAGGTCAGTGAAAGTGCCTTAGTTCAATTACTTGGCGAAAAAAAAATCACATCAGATGAATTGTATTCAACAGGAGTAGATGTGAGAAAAATAGAAAAAGCTGTAGATGAATTTAGAAATATTTATGAAGGATTGATTGAACAAATAAATGATTCAATGATTGACAATGGATATGCTCCTGTAGAACATAGAAAAGATTATTTTCCGCATTTTACTGAAGAAAAGGCTGATTCTTTATTGGGAAAAGCTGCAAAATTGCTAGGAATAGATATAACTAATAGAGAAGAATTACCTACTGATATTGCTGGTCAAACATATCAATTTAAACCTGGTCGAACATGGTTTAGCAATATTTTGCAAAGAACTTCAAATGTTACAGATTATGATGTTTTGAAAGGATTTGATAAATATATAAGAGGTGCAACAGACTTAATATATCATACTGGTGATATTCAAAATTTAAGAGCATTGTCTACTGCAATTAAAGGAAGTTATAATAATACTGAAATTCAGAATAGAATAGAAGAAATAAAAGAATCCAATATGTCAGATATAGAAAAGGCAGATGCTATTCAGGAAATATATAGTGTAGCAAAAGATAAATCTCATTTAAGTAAGTTTATTGAATGGTTGGATAATTACACTAATTTGTTGGCTGGAAAGAAAGCAATTAATGATAGAGGTGCTGAAAAAGAGCTGAACAGGCAAGTTTATAAAACTATGCAAGATGTAGAAAGTAGAATTGCCGCAAATGCAATTGGTGGAAATGTTGGAGTATCATTAACTAATTTTGCTGTAATTTCACAGGCGTGGGGAGAAGTAAGAACTTCTAATTTAATAAATGGTGTATGGCAGACTATGAAAGCGTCTCTTAGCAAAGATTCAAGTTTTGCTTCTGAATCACAATTTATAACAAGAAGAAAAGGAGTTGATACTTTAACAGAAACAACTTTGGACAAAATTACAAAGCCTATTAATACTGTGTTAGATTTTGCTGATAATTTTTCGTCAGAAGTAATTGTCAGAGCTAAATATAATCAAAATTTACAAGAAGGTATGAATACAGAACAAGCACTACAAGAAGCGGATAGATATACAGCAAGTCTAATGGCAGATAGAGGTAGAGGGGCTCTACCAACACAATTTAATAATAAAAATCCTATTCAAAAAATGATGAATATGTTTCAAGTTGAAGTTAATAACCAATGGAGCTATTATCTAAAAGACTTGCCTCGAAATATTCAGCAAAAAGCTAATGGTAATAAATCCACAATAATTGCAAATACTGCAATTGCTTATACTAAAATTATGGTAGGAGCATATTTAACAAATGAATTATTAGGGTCAATTAGAGGAAATTCTACAAGAGTTTTACCTGACCCAATTTATATAGTAAAAGAATTGTTAAAAGGATTAACTGACGATGATGATGATAATGATGATGATACTATAATCAGTGCATTAACAGAGATTGCTGGAAATTTACCATTTATTTCATTACCTTCTACATTACTTGCTGATAGTTTAGGATTGGATATTGCTGATATAGGAAGAATATCTATATCTGGAGCAATACCTAATATTGCTAATATTATATCAGATACTTCTGATATGGCTCATGGAACAAAAACAGTTAGTGAAGGAATTAAAAATATTGGTTCAGAATTGCTCAATACAGTTGGTGCTTCTTTGATATTGCCATATGGTGGAAATC
>CAKPKI010000191.1 GCA_934167135.1 uncultured Clostridia bacterium | reverse complement strand
ATACCTGTACTTTCAATTGTTTGGAAATAAATATCTCCATCTAATTGATGTTCATCTCTATATGTTTTAATTGTTTCATAAGCAAGTTTTGACCAAGTATAAGAAATTGTATTATCTTTTAAGCAATGAACTAAATACATTGGTACATTACTTTCTGCAATTTTTTCTAACCAACCTGTATAATTAGAAACATATTGATCATAATCAACTGGTTTTTTAAGTCCTAATGTTTCATCTAAATAACCATTATCAGCAGAATAATCTCCACCTAGACCTTCAACTGCTTGTCCATTTTTAGCAATAGCTGCACATGAAATAAGTGCTCCTGAAAAATAATTTCCATATTTGCTAAGCATTCTTTCTGTCATTAATCCACCTGCAGAAAGACCTGTTACAAAAACTTGTTTAATTCCAAATTCATTTTTAGCTTGATCAATGATTGCTTTGGCTTGTGCTGTATAATCATTGTACCAATAATCTGGTGCTTGGAAAGCTAATACATAAGCTCCATGATAAGCTTTTTGAACTTCACTCGAAATAAATGTTGTTGCCATTTGATTTCCAGCTAATGGAGAATAGTTATTACAACTACCATCTACTCCACCTTCACCATTTCCATGGAAACATACAATAAGTGTATCTCCTGAAACTGGTTTATAAATTTTTGAAGCAATACTTGTATAAGTATCTCCTGATTTTTTTACTTCACTATACGTTTCAAATTGATCTACCTCTGGATCTACGTACCCTAATGTGTTTTGAGTATCAAGATTTTGCACAAATTGACTAGTTGTTGCAGCAAAAACACTTGATACTGACATAACCATATCTACTAATAAAGCTATAACTGATGTGAATAATTTTTTCATTCTCTATTTCCTCCTCGCATAATAGGATAGCATAGAGAATTTTTTGTTTATTGTGATTTATTTGTTTTACTATTCATATTTATTTGGATTTTTTATATTGTAAAGGCGTTTGATGATAAACTTCTTTAAATACTTTATTGAATGATTGAATATTAGCAAACCCGTTGTTCAAAGCAATATCTACAATATTCTTATCTGTTGTTTTTAATTCTTTTAAACAATGTTCTAATCGAATATTTTTTAAATATTCAAATATTGTAATTCCTATTTTCTTTTTAAATAAAGCAGACAAATAAGATTTATTATAATTTGTATACGTTGCTATTTCATCTAAAGAGATTGGTTTAAAATAGTTATAATTTATGTATTCCATAATAGAAGTAATCAATTCACTATTTTCATCATGTCTTTCACGATAATGATCATTTACATCAATTAGATTTTCTACTAATAATGAAATAATTTGCAAAACATAAATATGTTGTTGAATCTTTTGATCTTGATCTTTAGCTTGAGACAATAATAACATCAATTCAATAATTTTATTTTCAATAGTTGAATTTAAAGATAAATTAAAATGTTCATCATTCCATTCAGAATAAAATTCACGAATAACTCCTTTATCAATCAATAAAACAATTCCTTCTAAACCATTTAAAACTTCTATTTTATGACTTATTCCTGAATTAACAAGTAACAATGTTCCTTCATCAGCAATCACTTTATTTTCTTGACCATTTTCCCATGATGTTTGAATTTTTCTACCTTTAACAACATAGGTTATTTCAATGCTATTATGCCAATGTTTATCATATATTTTATCTTGATAATAAAAATTATGACTAATCGCATAGAATTCCCTTTGTTGATATTCAATTAATTCATGTTTTCTAACAACAAGACGATAATTTCTCATAGATATCCCTCTTTCTTTAAATCATTTTAATATTCTAACATAGAAAATAAAAAAATCCTATTGTACGTATGTACAATAGGAACACTATCTATTTATCAAAAGCAAGTTTAATGACTCTATCTAATAATTCACTATAAGAAATACCAAAATCATTCATTAATTGTGGAT
>CAKPKI010000190.1 GCA_934167135.1 uncultured Clostridia bacterium | reverse complement strand
AGGGGGGTGCAATGCACCTCCTTAATTTTGTAAGAAATTTTCAATATTATATGGTCTATTACGAAATTTCATTTGACTTTTTAAAATTCTTTATATTTATTACTTCATAATCTGTTCTAAAGCTGAATTTCTCGTGTAAAGCATTTGTTAAGTCTGTTCTAATATGGTTGGGAATGTAACTATCAAATCCATTATTTAGTAATAAGAATTAATATCAATATTTATGTAAATATTGATGACTAAATAAAAGTATGATATAATTAACATGTGATAAAAATTTAGTAAATATAGGGGGATTTCATATGGAAAGTAAAATAATAAAAATGTTGTCAAAAGAAATTGTAGAGAAACTCAGAGAAAAAATTTATAATATAGAAACAGATATGGAAAAATTTTTAAAAACACAGATTAATGAAGAAAACAAAGAAAAAGCACTTGAACAATTGTACTTATTTCAATTATATAGCAATGCATATGTAGGACCAGATCCAAAAGGAAAAAGAGCTATATTTGGAAGAGTAAATTCTCTATTAGCATCAAAGGACGATGAAGAATTATTATCTAAAATAGAAATATTAAAACAAGATATTGAACTTATGAAAGCTATAGAAATAAATCCAATTTCAACAATCAAAAGGAAATTAGAAGATAAAGAAAAAAATATGAGATTTTAAAATTAATAATAAAAACAGAAAAATAAATAGTTGAAAAAAATGAGTGCAAAAAAGAAAAAATCATGAAGTTAATAAAAAATGATGAATTTTTATTACATTCCGCGGTTTATTACAAAATTTAAGAAATTCTAATTTATTTTAGGGGTCTTTTTTAAAAAAAAGTTTAAATAAAGTATTTACAATAAAATAAGAAGATGATATAATCAGAATGTTTTTAAAGTAGAAAAATACAGGAGGAAAAATTTATGACATTTGGAGAAGAGTTAAAAAAATTATTAAAAGAAAAGGAGATGACACAAAGACAACTTGCTCGGAAAACAGGAATCTCAGAACCTACAATCTCTACATATGCTAGAGGAGTAACAAGACCCAGTAATGAATACTTAGGAAAGATAGAAAAAGTATTAAATGTTTCCTTTAAAAAATATTATGAGCCAGAAGAATACAACAGAATTTTAGAAAAAAATGGAGTTTCAATTGGATATGTAATAAAGAAAAAGCTTAGAAGTAAGAATATGAGTCAATATAAACTTGCGAACTTAATAGAAGTAAAACCAGAAGTAATAAGTTTATATGTAAATAACAAAAGAATTCCTAATAAAAAAACATTAAAAAAACTTCAAAAAGTACTTGGCATTTCAGTTGATGAATTCAAAATTGTAAAAAGAACTAAAAAAAAATTTGAACTTAATAAAACCCTAAAAGAATATAACTATAAGGAGATTGGTCAAAGAATCGGAAACATTATGAAAGATAAGGGAATCACGAAATTAATGTTTGGAATAAAAATTAGGATTTCCGAAGACATTATTAATAGATATTTACATGGAAATATTATGCCTAAAATAAATGTATTAGTAAAAATGTCAGATGCTTTAGAGTGTTCCATTGATGAAATTTGTGGTAGAAAGATAAATGATGAGAGAAAATTTCAAGAAGTCATAAAAACAAAAAAATATGGAACGAATTTAAGGCGAATTTTAGATTTTAGAGGTATTACAGTAAAAGAACTAGAAGAAGCAACATCAGTTACAAGTGTTACAATAGAAAGGTTCATGAATGGGAAAAACAATTTAAGATTGATAAATATAGCAAGAATTGCTGATGCATTGCAAATATCAATAGATAAGCTTATAGGAAGATAGATAGTAATTTTTAATTTAATCCAGAGAAAAAAAGAAGATAGAGAATAATTTCAATATCTTCTTTTTTATACAATTAATCTAATTTTGCAAGTTCATAAATAGCATCTGCATAGATTTTGCAAGCAAGCATTAATTTATCAATACTAACAAATTCATTAGCTTGATGGCACATATCAATAT
>CAKPKI010000189.1 GCA_934167135.1 uncultured Clostridia bacterium | reverse complement strand
GCCTGTCATCGTCGTATAATCTTTAAAGTTGCCTTGATCGACCGATTCGTTATACCAGTAAGAACCGTCGACAAGGAATGCTCTTACCGAGTTACTTCTTACGCCGCCGTTTATAAAGTTCTTCTGTGCGCCCGTATGCGAAACGGAAGAAGAAATATCAGAGAAAAATCCTTCTTTGTGAAGAATTTCGATAAACGCCGTAGCATAATATCTCGTAGCGGATTTCAGCGCAAGATTGCCGTTTTTATTGGTTATCGTCGTTTTAGTAACTATAGGTTTTTTGATGTAGTCTATCCCCTTGAAAAGATTTTCATCCGTATATCCGATAACAACATCAACGCTGCCGTTAAAACCGTAAACGGCTTTAAGTTCTTCACTGCCCGCAAGAGAAGCCCAAAGACCTTCTACAAGATAATTTGTATAATAAAGGTTTGCGCCCGTAACCGTGAACGGCCCCGCACCCGTCTTATTCTTAAGTTCACCGCTTAAAATAAGCAATTCTTCCAAGGAGGAAGGAAGCCCGTCGTCATCCGTATTGGGTTTACCGTCAGGCCCGCACGATTTAGTCGCACTTGCACTCTTTATAAGGTATAAACTGCCGTATTTGTTTTCGATAAGTTTACCGTTTTCGGCATCTTTCGCGATATACCAATTGTTTTTATCGAAATTATCCTTATCGTAAGAGAGCCCCGGGAACCATTCGTAATGCGGCAAAGCATAATAACTTCCGTCCGCACCTTTAAGACTTTCGCGGTTAGCGGCGTAAATACGATCTTCGATAGACTTTCCGTCGGAACATTTTTCCGTTACAAGATCGTCAAGTTTAATAATTGAGCCGCTTTGAGCCAATTCATAAATATTAGAATAACGTTCGTCGAATATAATGTGATACGCCGAAGTCGAAAGCGTACTGCTGTTAGGCTGTTCCGGAGTTATATCAACGTAAACACCCGTTTTACCGTCTTCAAAATGTTCGCTTTTGTATTGTTCCTGAAAACGTTCGGCTGCTTTATAAAGCCAATTGGAGCCAATACCGCCAGGGAAGTTCTGGACCTTTATAACTGTTTTCGTGTCAAGATCGGCAGGTACCGAAGAACCCGAATTGTTGCCGGAACCGCCACAAGCAGCCATGCCCAAAGCGAGCATCGCGCAAAGAATGCCTGAAAGAATTTTTTTCATTTTTTCCTCCGATATTTTATTTTTTACCTAAATTTCGAATAACGTACGAATAAAGCCACGTCATCATACGATGATTATACACCATTAAAAATGAAATGTATATAAGCATTTTTAACTATTTATATTTCGAAAGCTAAACTTGTTTCGAGATAAATAAAAACATCCGCCACATTAACGCGTTTATAACTGGCGATATGGCGAATCCTAAAGTCATACTTATAGTTGTTTATAATCATTTTATCCGAAAGGACATAATCTTTAAAGAGTGCCTGAAAAAAAAACTAAAAAAGGATCCGGCGTTAATTAACGCCGGGTTCCAAAAAGTTTTACACTACCAAAAACCTGTAAATTTATTTAACTTTTTTCTTTCTAAGTGTTGCACTTAGTTTGGCAATTCATCGTTTTCGATTATTTTTTACCTGCAGTTTATATTGAACAAGCGACGAATATAAAGCCGAAAGAATTCCGCATGAGAGCAAAATCGAAAATCAGATAACCCCGATTCAACTCTTTATGCCTTGACATATTACTTGATATGCCTCAAAACGCCGCGATAAGCCGACTATAAGACATTTTTAACTTCGATATGCGCTCAGCGGTTATATTTATCCACAAATTCGAGAAGTTTGTCTACCGTCGTGAACGCTATCGCCATATTAGTATCGGCAACGCCGTAATAAATCGTTACCTGCCCTTTTGAATTACAAAGCGCGGAACATGGAAAACAAACGTTAGGCGTAAAGCCCGTTTTTTCGTAATCTTTTTCGGCGGTAAGCAAGTATCTGCCCGCGCGTTTCAGAACCTTTGACGGATCGTTCAGT
>CAKPKI010000188.1 GCA_934167135.1 uncultured Clostridia bacterium | reverse complement strand
TATTATGTTAGTTTCAGGAGGAATAATATATACGATAGGAGCAATATTATATGTGGTAGGAAAAAAATATAAATATATGCATTCAATTTTTCATTTATGTGTATTTTTAGGAAATATTTTACATGTATTATGTGTATTAATGTATGTTATTTAAAAGGCATTTTCTTAAATTTTATAATAAGCCGAGGAATGTAATGAAAAGCTTATACCTCCAAGTATTTCTTATATAAAATTAAAATAACTCATTTTACTAAGTTGTAAAAAAAATATTGAATAATATTTCGACAAAATAATATAATTTTCATATTATAATAATAGAAGGGAGGTAATTTATTGAAATTAGAAGGAAAAAGAATAGGGTTTGTAATAACTGGATCATTTTGTACTTTTAGAAAAACAATTGACCAATTAAAAAAGATTGTTGATATGGGAGCATATGTTATTCCTATAATGTCAGAAAACAGTTACAAAATGGATACAAAATTTGGAAAAGCAGAAGAATTTATAGAAGAAATTGAAAAAATTACAGGAAACAAAATATTGCACACAATTCAAACTGTAGAGCCAATAGGCCCCAAAGATATGCTAGATATATTAATAGTAGCACCAGCAACAGGAAATACAATTGCAAAACTTGCTAATGACATAATTGATGGTCCAGCAACCATGGCTGTTAAAAGTCATTTAAGAAGAGAAAGACCAGTAGTAATTGCAATATCAACTAATAATGGACTTTCAGGTGCAGGTGAGAACATAGGAAAATTATTTAATAGAAAAAACTATTATTTTGTACCATTTAAACAAGATAATCCAATAACTAAACCATGTTCAATTGTTTTTGACTCATCATATTTAATAAAAACAATTGAAGAAGCATTAGACAATGAACAAATACAACCAATATTATTATGAATATGAAAAAAACCCTTTGAATATGTAACAAGGGGTTTTAATATTTTTCTTTTTTATATTTAAACAAACATTTTTTCTTTATAAAATTTGTGAATTCTTCAACAGTTCCTATTTTAAAACCAGATTTACTTATCATTAAAGAATAATCCTTATTTAAATAAAGATAGAAATAATCTTTAGCTTCAAATACTTTATACAATTTTAAATAATATATTATTTGGTTATCAACTTTCAAATAATAATCATAAAATAGAAAAACATGTTTAGAAGTTGAAGGCTTTTTTATATTTTCATTTGTTTTTTTATATCTTCTAAAAGGTAAATAAAATCTTAAAACTACAAACAAAGCTAATACAACAAAAAATAATAAACCTACTAGAAAATTTTTATGTTTTATATTAATAATAAAGCAATATGCTATTAAAATAGCCATTATTATAGTATAAAAATTATATGATAATTCATATTTATCATTATGAAATTCTAAAAATTTAGAATAATTTTGAGTATTATAAGTTGTAATGTTTTTAAATAAAATTTTTTTATTGTTTTTTTTCATAACAACTCCTTATATATATATTTAGATTTTTAAATGGAATAAACCTATAAACCACTACAAATTTTTGGGGTCAGATAGTGGATTGGCCTCTACAGCATTACGAACTTGTTCATTGCTTACATGTGTATAAATTTCAGTAGTAGAGATACTCTGATGACCTAAAAGTTCTTGTAAAGCTCTTATATCAACATTACCATATTGATACATAAGAGTTGCAGCTGTATGCCTTAATTTATGTACAGATAAATTTTTAGTATCTAATCCTGCTTGTTTTAATTCTTTATTTATTATATTTTGAACAGTTCTGTTACTAATTCTTTGTTTTTGTTCACTTAAAAATAAAGCCTTATTTGAGTTTTTGGAATCATGTTTTACCATATTTGATGATGGTCGAGTAGCCAAGTATTCATTTATTGCTAACATACATGATTTATTTAAATATACAGTACGTTCTTTATTTCCTTTTCCTATTACTGTTAATTTGCATTCTTCAAAGTCTATATCATTAATATTAATTCCTACTAGTTCTGATA
>CAKPKI010000187.1 GCA_934167135.1 uncultured Clostridia bacterium | reverse complement strand
TCTATTATCATTTCTAAATCTGTACAATTGCATAACATTCCTACTACTAATAAAAATAATATGTCAGATAATTGGTAGGTTATATGTGCTTGACTTCTTGGGTCTTCTACTAAATCAAAATATATATCAAAACTTTTTTTTATATCCATTCTTATCACCTTATATAATTTTATCATATATTTTTTGATTTTTGTAATATTTTTGTAATATGATTAAATTTCCCTGATTATTACTAGTGTAACAAAAATGTAACAGAAATTTAATATTTTATTTAATATTTTGTAATAATAGGAAAAAAACATTGAAATACTGGGAATTACAGACAATATGAAATATTACAAAACAGAAAATATTGAAAATTCAAAAATAGACACTATTGTTTTTAAGAGAAATTTATGTTACAAATATATTAGGAATATTAGGTATTTTAGTATTATTAAATATAGTAAAATAAAAGTACTATAACATCGATGGAGGTGAAGAGTATGGAAGAAGAATTTGGAAAAGATATTATTGATGGAAAAATAGTAGATTTGTCTAAGCTTACAACCAATGAATTATTAGAAATGAGAGATAAATTAAAGAAAAGAGAAGAAGAAATCTTAAAAGAGATAGACAAAGAACTTGAAAAAGATGATGACGAAAGAGAATAATTATTATATTGAAGAAAGGAATACTAACATGGAAGAAGATAAAAAAGATTTAAATGAACAAAAGAATTTTTTGCAATTATTAAAACAATTGACAGAAGTGCAAACAGCATTGGCTAAAATTGAAACACAAATAGCAATCAAAGAAGGAAAAGATCAGGTAAAAACAGCTATAGATGAAACTAAAAGCAAAATGGAAGAGCAAGCAAAAAAATTTGGAGTAAGTTTGAAAAATATGGAAAAACAATATTCTGAAAATGATACAGAAAAAAAAGGTATTACAGAAGAATATAAAGAGGGGTTATCCCTATTAAAGGAACAATATTCAAGCTTGTTAAAAGAAATATTAGGAAATAAAGCTCAACTTGAAGCTGATGAACAATCAAACATGATAGAACAAAAAGCAAAAAAAATAGAAAAAAGAAAGGCCAAGAGAGAATTTAAAGAAAGAACAGAATCTCTTAAAGCTGAAATTGATCAAGCAACAAGTGATGGAGATTTTGAACTTGCAAAACAAAAAATTGATGAACTAAAACAATTCAAAGAAGATAATGAAAATACACCTGAAGAAATAGAATCTGATATACAACAATTAAGAGAAACAAGAAAAGAAATTAGAGAAAAAATAAAAAGATGTGAAGAAGAATATATTGCTACAAAAAATGATAGAAAAAATGATATAGATTTAGTAGCAAATGAAAAAAATAATAAATTGGCAAAAATTGAAAAACAAAATATTTTTCAAAAGCTTATGGGGGGAATATTTAACAAATTTAATGGTACAAAGAAATTTATAAAAGCAGTTATAGAACCTTTAAAAGCTAAAATTACGAAAATTAAGGAAGAAAGTATACCTCAAGCAAAAGAAAAAGTGTCAAATAAGATACAAAAGTTTTCAGAAGACATAAAAGATAAAAAAGATAAGATATCAGAAAATGTAAAAGAAAAAGCTTCTAATGTAAAAGATTTTGTTGTGGAAGGTGCAAAAAATGTAAAAAATACAACTCAAGTAAAATTAGGACAGGCAAAAGATGGAGTAGTAACACATGTTACTTCTGCTGTAAATACAGGAAAAGATACATATAAAAGTATTATTGCAAAAGGAGCTCAAATGAAAAATGATACAATTGCACAAATGGAAGATCTTTTAGAACAAAAACAACAAAAATTATTGGAGAAAACACAACTAGTTAATGGACAATCAAATAAAGAAACTGGAGTTGAAAAATAAAAATATGGGACTTTTTTAAGTCCTTATTTTTATTTAAAATTCGATAAGATTGTTTATTAATTTATACTAAGAAATACATGAAATATAAGCTTTTCATTACATTCCTCGGCTTATTACAAAATTTAAGAAATTCTAAATTGTTTTATGGGTCCTTT
>CAKPKI010000186.1 GCA_934167135.1 uncultured Clostridia bacterium | reverse complement strand
ACTATCGTGAACTCTTACCATAAAACTGCATAGAATTTCTAAAATTTTTCCATGCACATTCGTCATTTCATTCAAAGTTTATATTTCAAGGATTTCTTTGTATTAATTTAAAATAAACCATTAATCAGTAACACTTATTTTATAAAAAATACAAAAAAGCATTGACTTATTAATAAATATTTTATATTATATTAGTGTCAAAAGAAAAAGATTTATGTCTAGAAGAAAGGGATGACGTAAAATGGGAAAAGTAATATCAGTAGCTAATCAAAAAGGCGGAGTAGGAAAGACTACAACAACAGTAAATCTAAGTACTTTGCTTGCAAAAAAAGGAAAAAAAGTTTTGCTAATAGACACTGATCCACAAGGAAATGCAACGAGTGGATTAGGAGTAACAAAAGAATTAGAGCTATCTGTTTATGATATACTTGTTGGAGATACAACTTTTGAAGAAGCAATTGAAGAAACAGCAATAAAAAATCTAAAAATATGCCCATCAAACATAAGTTTGGCTGGTGCAGAAGTTCAACTTGTATCAATGATGTCTAGAGAACAAAGATTAAAAGTTAAATTAGATGAAATAAAAGATAAATTTGATTATATTTTAATAGATTGTCCACCATCTTTAGGTCTTATAACATTAAATGCATTTACTGCATCTGACACTGTATTAATTCCTGTACAATGCGAATATTTTGCACTTGAAGGATTAGGACAATTGTTAAATACTGTAAATTTGGTCAAAAAGCATTTAAACAAAAACTTAGAGATAGAAGGAGCATTGTTAACAATGTATGATGCAAGAACAAATCTATCTAATCAAGTTGTAAAAGAAGTAAAAAAATATTTTGAGGGAAAAGTATATAAGACAGTAATACCAAGGAATGTAAGACTAAGTGAGGCACCAAGCTATGGAATGCCAATTTCATTGTATGATGCTAGATCAAAAGGTGCAAAAGCCTATGAAAAATTATCAAAAGAATTTTTAAAAAATAATTCATAAATTAAATATATTTTAGATTAGGGGGAAATAACTATGGCAAAAATGACAGGATTAGGAAAAGGACTAGATGCATTATTTGGAGCATCACCATTAGAAATGCAAATAGAAGAACATAATGAACAACCAGAAGAAGTAGAAGAGAGTAAGAATTTAAAAACATTAAAAATAACAGAAGTTGAACCAAATAGAGAACAGCCAAGAAAAAATTTCAACCAAGAATCTTTGGAAGAATTATCTGAATCAATAAAAACATATGGAATAATTCAACCAATTGTAGTGTCTAAGGAAAGTGGATATTATGCTATTATTGCGGGAGAAAGAAGATGGAGAGCTGCTAAATTAGCTGGGTTAGAAGAAATTCCAGCAATAATAAGAGAATCTGATGAACAAACAAATAGAGAAATATCTTTAATAGAAAATATTCAAAGAGAAGATTTAAATCCTTATGAAAAAGCATTAGGAATTAGAAGTTTAATGGACAAATACGGAATGACACAGGAAGAAGTTTCTAAAAAAATAGGTAAAAGTAGAAGTAGTGTATCAAATACTGTAAGAATATTATATTTGGCTCCAGATGTATTAGAATTAGTAAAACAGGGAAAGCTTACAGAAGGACATTGTAAAGCTTTAGCTGGAATAAGCGATCCACAACGTCAATATGAAGCTGCTATAAGAATGATTGAAAAAGGAGAGTCTGTAAGACAGGCAGAAAGCAAAAATAGAATAACTAAAAGAGAAAAGAAATTGGATCCTAGATATAAATATTTGTATGAGGATATTGAAGATAGATTTCAAGGATTTTTTGGAACAAAAGTTAAATTGGATCAAGGAAAAAGAAAAGGAAGAATTATTATAGAGTACCATAATAATGAGGACTTAGAAAGAATGCTAAATTTAATAAAAGAAAATTGAAAATAATTATAAAAAGTATTGACAAGCGACAGTAAAGTATGCTAATATAAATACTGTCGCTGGACATTGTCTGTAGATATGGAGAGGTGGTCGAGTTGGTTTATGGCACCAGTCTTGAAAATTGGCGTGCGTTTGTAGCGTACCGTGGGTTCGAAT
>CAKPKI010000185.1 GCA_934167135.1 uncultured Clostridia bacterium | reverse complement strand
TTTTCATCTAGCCACTCGCTAGGACTGTCAAGTTCATATATTACTGCAAAAACTGTTTCATCTACAATTCCATTTTCTTTTCCTTCATATCCGTCTATTATTGCAGAAGCATATTCATATTCATTGTCAAATACACTTTCTCTAACAGTTCCCATAGTTGATGTTTCTAAAAGCAACGGTTGTTCTCTTGCAGACATTGAATCATACATAACATCTAATAAATTTTTATCTTTCCATGCATGTACTTCATCACATATTACAAAATAAGCATTTAATCCATCGAGCGAATTAGAATCAGATGCAAGCGCTTTAAAAAAGCTTTCTGTTTTATCATAAAATAAGCCATTTACCAAGCATCTTACTCTTTTGGCTAAAACGGGACTTTTTTTAATCATTCTTTTAGCTTCTTCCCAAACAACTTTTGCTTGATCCTTTTTAGTAGCTACTGAATAAACTTCCGCTCCGCCTTCACCATCAGACGTTAACATGTAATTCCCCAATCCACCATCTATTGTAGATTTGCCATTTTTTCTTCCAACATCTAATATTCCTTTTTTATATTTTCTGAATCTTGTTTCTTTATCGACAAATCCAAATAATGCTTGAATAAAGGCTTTTTGCCACAATTCCAATATAACAGGCTTTCCTGCCCATTTTCCTTTCGAATGTTTGCAAAATTTTTCAATAAACTCAATTGGTCTGTTTCCTCTTTGTTCATCAAATATATATGTATGTGTTTCTTCTTCCTCTGTTATTTCGTTAAAAAAAGAAACTTGTTTCGGATTATATAAATCTTTTACAAGTTTCTTATATGTAGTTAAAACTTTATAGCAAGCCCTATCTGGATTTTTAAGCAAGAATTGATAATAGTCTTCAATATATGTCATAGAGAACCATTGAATCGTTCAAATTCATCATCCTCATTTATTTTTTTATCTTCCGGCAACATATCATTTAATTGTTTTATTATATTCATATAATTTTTTACCATTGTGTTATACGTTTTACTTTCTATTGATTCCTTAAAACCAAACTGATCTTTACCATTTACATATGTTTCTTTTACACCATATATTTTTATGTCTTCTTTAAGTTCATCAAGTGTTATAGACATAAAAGAAGCATTTTCAATTAGTTTTTCTGCCATTTTCTTTTTATTTTCTGGTAATTCTTTAAATAATTTTTTTAATTTATTTGTTTCTTTTGTAATCTTCTTATTTTTATCAATAAGTTCTTGACCACTTATTTTTTCACGCATGTCAACTTTTTCTTCTTCCACATCTACACCTCCTTGTACTACACCCCTCACATAAAATGACTCGTGTATTTTTTGAAGCCCCACCCACCGTTCTCCCGTTAGCATAACATTAATAGAACATAGGGGGGGCTTTTCATTTTACATAACATCTATATTGTGTTCTTGTTCATATATTTTTTGTCTTGTAATATTAGTTATATCAAATTCATTCTTTTTAGCAATTCTTATTATTTCTTTATCATTAACTAATTTTATAAAACGTACACTTAATAAAAAAATATCTATATCTCTATTGTACTTAATTATATAATCTTCATTCTTAATGCGTATTTCATCTACATTTTCATATTGCTTTGGCAATTCATTATCTTCCTCGAATATTTTTGTTTTTTCTTTAAGCTGTTCAATTGTTTTTCTATAATACATAATTTCTTTTTCTTGGTCTATTATTATATCTTTATCGCTTGCATTTCTTATTTTATTTTTTACCCTTGCCCTTACTTTTTTGTATAATTCATTGTCATCCATTCTTTATCACATCTCCATTCTCGTCAAATATATATTCTTGTTCATCTGCAAAGTGTTCTTTGTTGTGACAATCTTTGCATAAGCTTTCTAAGTTCTCTATATTAAAAAATACGTTATCATCTTCATAATTTGTATCAGTAACATATTCTTTATGATGTACTATTACTGCTGGATTATATATTCCGCTTCTTTAAGCATCTTTCACACAATCCATTTGTTATTAATAGTTTTTGTTTTCTTAGCTTTTGCCATCTCTTACTTTTATATTTCTTTGCTATTTGTGGATTATTTCTATATGTCATAACTATTTAATTTTCTTAGATGTTC
>CAKPKI010000184.1 GCA_934167135.1 uncultured Clostridia bacterium | reverse complement strand
ATATAATTGCTATTAGTGATTTATTCTTTTTAAATTTTTCTGATAATTTTACCATTTTTATCCTTCTTTCCATATTTTTGCTATCATCTGTAACACATAATAATTTTGCAGTATATTTTTCCTCTTGATATATTTTCAAAGAATTTATTAGCGTCATACCATATTCTTTTTTCTCTTCATTTTTTAATTTATCTAATACCATTTCATCAGTTGCTAGTTCAATGTCTTGTCTTATTTTCTTGAAAAATAGCCATACAAAAGGATTAAACCAATGTATTATTGTTATTAGAAGCAAAATGTAGTTAAATATTGGATCTTTTCTCTTATAATGAGATAACTCATGCATTATAATATATTTTTTTGTTGTATAATCTTGTAATAAAAATTCTTTTGTTATTAAAATTTTAGGTTTAAATATTCCTATTATAGATGGTGTTTGTTTAAAATCTTGCAATATAACTTCTACTTTGGACTTTACTCCTATCACATTCTTACATTCTTCAATTAAACTGTCTAATATTTCGTCATTAAATACTTTATCCTTTATATTCTTCTTTATATTATTATTTCCTGATATTATCAATAGAAAATTTAAAGCAATTCCTATAAACCATAAAATAGGAATTATTATATTTAATATTAAATCTTTAAATTTAATATTATCTGTTTCATTATTTTTTCTTTCTGTTAAAACTTCTTCTGCTGTTTTCTCTTGTTCTTTATATTCTTTTTCTAATTCTGCACTTTTATTTAATTTAGTATTGTTTGATATATTTTGTATTGGTTCTACTAAACCAGATATACTTATTATTTTTGTATTTGCATAATTATTTTCAAAGTTAAATTTAACTGGCACTATTAAAGAAAACATTAACAATAGCCATATAAAACATTTCCATTTAGGAGAAATTCTTTTATCTAAAATTTTTCTTAAAATTAAAATAAATAATCCTACAAATATTCCTATAATGCTCATATATAATATTTTATAAAACATAGGACTTGTAAAATTCAAAACAAAATTTAACATACTATTTCTTCCTTTCCCTAATCTTCGTCTTGTTTCAAAACATCTATAAGTCTTTTTAACTCATCTTTTGATACCTTTTTATTTTCAACAAAATTTAATAATAATCTTTCTGTACTTCCATTAAAAAATTTCTTTAAAAAACTATTGCTTTCTTTTGATAAAAACTTTTTTTCATTTATTTTAGGAATATAAACTACTTCTTTTGTATTAACTTTTCTTGATTCTATTGCACCTTTTTGAACTAATCTATGTATTAGTGTTTTTATTGTATTTTTATTCTTTTCTTCATTATTACTTAATTCTTCGATTATAGTCGTTAAATTGCATTGTTTCTTTTTCCATAGTACTTGCATAATTTCTAATTCGGCATCTGTTATATTATATTTTTCTTGCATATATATCACTCCTTTATAAGATTACGAAAGTAATCTTATAAAGAGTTTACACTTGTAATCTTATTTTGTCAATAGATTTTCACTAAAAAAAGATTAGTTATTAAAAAACTAATCCCTAATAAATTTTAATTTCTTGTTATGATTTATTTTTATTTACATACATATAAATAAGTAAATATATTAAAATTATGCTAGAAACTCCTATTGAAATAAAACCTATATTGTCTAAATTATATCCATTCTCTCTAATATATTTTTCTAATTCTCCTAAATTAAACATTCCCTCTGTAATATATAATGTTTCTGTCTTTCCTAAAGAATGATATATGGTTAATTCTCCTGAGTGCCACCCTTGACCTAATATAATTTTAGTAACATCATCCGTATTTTCTATTTCTCCATTTAATGATTTACTAACTAAATCTTTATTTTTTGAATTCACATTTATTGCAATACCTTCCTTACTAAAAATAGAAAATGCAAATACAATTCCTAATACTGCAACTATTATCAATATATAATTTATTTTTTTCATTATTTGCCTAACCTCCAAATTACTATTTTTCTAACTAATTACTAAATTGTAATTTGTCGAAATGATTATAAAACAAATTACAACAATTTTTCAATTCTTCTTGTGTCATTTCGTGTAATTCTTTTCCTTCATAAGATAACTTCCTATTCATAATGATTTCTCCTTAAAAAATGTCTTGTTTAGAGGTTCTATATATAAAC
>CAKPKI010000183.1 GCA_934167135.1 uncultured Clostridia bacterium | reverse complement strand
CTCTTGCTCCTAGTAATTTTGTTCTGTTATTCCACATATATTTAAGTGCTGCATTTGTAAGATGATTACATCCTGCTGAAGATGGTGTTCCATTTTTATATACTGGTCCAGGGTGGAATGTTCTACCAGAAGAACGTTGTTCACTTATATTTGTACCATCTAATTTATGTTGGTGTGTACCTGTAAATTGCCAAAATTCATTTAATTGTTTTATGCCATTTGTTGGATTTATATATGCAGCCCCTATATAAAAGTCAAATCTGTTATGTTTTCCTCCACTATATCTTCCAGTTGAAGTATTATATTCTTTTATTTTCTTCCATACTCCATTTTGTTTTTGCATTATATATAATTTTTGGTTTGTTGAAGTTACTAATACAAGATAATTAGTTGCGCTTAATCCTTGTGCTTTTTTTATTGTCTTTTTATTATATATACCATCATAAATTGGTAATGTGATTGCTTTTGATTCTGGATATTTTTCATAATCCCCTGTTTTACATAGCATTTCTGCATTGTTTATGTAAGATTCAACTTGTTCAGCAGTAAATTTTTCTTTCTTTACCATCCAATATCCTGGTGCATGCCTTTTTCCTTTTACTGCTCCTGGAGTATCTTTTGAGGCTTTTGTCATATGAGTTATTACTTTTAAACTACATTTTGCTGTTTTTCCATTTGCTGTTTTAGCTGTTATTGTAACTGTTCCTGCTTTTTTTGCTTTTATGTTTCCATTTGCATCTACTGTTGCTATATTTGTGTTAGAAGATGTCCATGATATTGTCTTATCAGTAACATTACTTGGTGCTATTGTTGCTTTTAATGTTGCTACATTGTAGTGATTTGTATCTAACATCAATATTGTTCTATCTAAAGTTACACCTGTTGCTTGTACTTTATTCTGATTTTGATTGTTGTTTTTGGTTGGAGTTGTTGTTGGTGTTGTAGTTTTAGGCTTTTGTGTGTTTATTTTTTCAGTCTTAACTATTATTTCTTCAACTCTCTTGGTTCCTGTTTTATCTACTACTGTTAATTCTAGAAAATACATATCGTTTTTAGCAACTAGTTTGGCTAAATTAATTTTATAACTTTTTTCTATTTCTGTTGAACCACTAAGTGGATTTCCAATTGATACAACTGCATTTTTATTGTTTCTATCTTTTACAGTTAAACTTTGAACTTCACAATAGTCTTTTACTTTGATTGTGAATCCATCTGAATAACTTAGTCTAGGTGAATCATTAACTCCATACCATCCTTTTTCAGGATCTTTTGCTTTATATTTTTTTACATTGAAATATGCAACTAATCTATTTTTATCAATACTATTGTTGTCATAAGCTGTAATCCTAAATGTTGTATAGTTTTTAGTATTTAAGTATGTTTTTGTTGTAAGTTTTATTTCTTTCATATCTTTTGAAATTGTTATTCCTTTTGCAACTTTGTTAGTCTTTGAATTTTTATTTACTAGTACTGTTGCTTTTCCATTTTCAATTTTTTCTAATTTTACAGAAGAAATTGAACCATTTTCTACTAGTTTAATTATGAAGTTCTTCTCGTTTGATCTATCACATTGTATTCTTGGCGCTCTATCTACACCTTTTAATACTATCTGAGTTTTCGTGCTTGCACTACTAAATGTTGGTATAATACATACAACTAAACATAGAATAAGAACAAATATTGTTTTTTTATTCATAATAACCCCTCCTTTATTTTACGCAAATACTTTATGTTGTCTATATACATTATACCTCTTTTTTCTTTTTATGTCAAATTTTCACAACTTTTAATAGTGTAAAATGGTTTCGGAATGTACAAAAAGAACATTTTTAATATATTACTTGCTAGTATGGTTAATACACAATTATTCTGCTTCCTAGTAATTCTGATTTATTATTTCTTATATAGTTAAGTATTGATTTAGGAACATGTACACATCCATTAGAAGATGGTGCACCTGTATCAGGATATATTGTACCTAAATGTAATGTTCTATGTGATGCATATGGTTCAATTATATTTGTGCCATCAAGTTTACGTTTGCTATAATCCTTGTTTTTGTCTAAACATTGCCAAAATTCATTTGCTTGAGGTGTTTTCTTCTCTGGATTTATATATGTTGCACCTATATAAAAATCAAATCTATTATGATTACCCGGTGAATAATTTGCTGTTGATATGTCCGCTTCTTTATAT
>CAKPKI010000182.1 GCA_934167135.1 uncultured Clostridia bacterium | reverse complement strand
AATATATTTATATCCACTAATTTCTTAGGGATATCTTTTTTCCTTTTATATTCATTTAAAAAATATAATGTCATATTAGGATTATATAATTTATAATTGCTTATTTTTTCATTTTCTATTTCATCTGAAAATATATATCCATCATAATTTTCTTTTATTATGGGTAATAATTCCTTTTGTTTTTCTTCTGTGACTTCAATTTCTGCCATCAAATATTTTACATCATTTTTGCTGAACCCCAGCATATCATTAAATTCTATTTCCTTTGTTATATCATTTGCTATATTAAAACCACTTGTTGTGCTATCTAATGTTACTGGTGCTACCCCTGTTATAAATATTCTATCTACTACCGTTTCTGTTCCTTTTTTTAAAATCTCATACCATTTTCTTATTTTTCCATTTTTAGAAACCAGATTTTTAAATTCTTCTGTTTTAAATCCTAATAGTTCATTTGCAAAATGGTCATATTCATCTATTATTACATAAATTTTTTCTTCTTCTTTTTGAATATAAAATGCCTTAAATAAATCATCCAATATTCCTTCTGCTTCATAACTTCTATTAACATAAAAATCCAATTTATATTTTTGAACAAAGACTTCTATTGATGACGCAATTTCTCTTTTAAATCCATTTATTGTGTCTTCTACTGTGTTTGTGCTTATTCCTGAAAAATTAAATCTTAATATGCAATATCTATTTTTATTTGGTGTTGGATTTTTTCCTATATATGTTTTTCCAAATAATTCTTCAAATTGCTCTTTTTTGTTTTTATCATAATAACATTCTAATGTGCTTGTAAATAAAGTCTTTCCAAACTTTCTTGGTCTTAGAAACATTACTGTATTATCTGCTAAATCTTCTAACTTTTCTATATACATTGTTTTATCTACATACACTCTATTCTCTTTTACTATTTTCTCATAATTACTTATTCCATTTGGTAATTTTCTCATTTGGATTACCTCTCTTTCTTTTTAACAACTGTCTTTTTTTCTTATTTTACTATACCATATATAAAAAAGCAATAATAGTTGAACTAGATTTTTATAAGTTATCTGTTCAACTATTATTTTTACTGTTCCTCTATTGGCTTGTCCTTTATATTTGTAAAATATCCTGGTTCTCCTTCTGTATCTATTCTTGCATATGTTATGTCTTTGTAGTTATTATTATAAGTTGTTCCGTTTCCTCCAATAATATTACCACATTTTTCAAACATCTGATATGAGCTTGTAATATTTAATATAGACCACCCTGTTTTTTCTTCTTCATTATATTCACTTACATATATTGTTTTTAGTTTTCCATCATAAAAAAACATCCTTGTAACATCTGTTACACATTTTGTATTGAATGAACTCAAATTTAATTCTGTTATATTATAACACTCATAAAACATTGCTCCCATTGTAACTGCATTACTTGTATCAAAGTTTAAAAGATTTATTTGTTTCAAATTATTACATCTATAAAACATTCCTCCAAAATTTGTTACATTGCTTGTATTAAAATTACTAACATTTATTTCACTTAATGTTCTACACTCTGAAAACATACTACCCATATTAGTTACTTGACTTGTATTAAATTCAGTTACATCAAGTCTCTCTAGCTTTGAGCATCCACAAAACATGTAACTCATATTTTTCACATTCTCAGTATTAATACCATGAAGGTTAATATCTACTAATCCACTACATCCATAAAAGAATGTTGACATATTTGTTACATTTGTTATATTAAAGTTACTTATATCTATTTTTCCTAGATTAGCACAATTAAAAAACATCTGGCTCATATTTGTAACATTTTTTGTAATAAATGAACTTACATCTAAACTTGCTAGTTTTTTACAATTGCGAAACATGGCGTCCATCTTAATTACATTGCTTGTATCCCATTTGCTTACATCTAATTCTACAACTCCTATACAATCGTAAAACATACTTTGCATACTTATTACCTTGCTTGTATTCCATTTACTTACATCTATTATAGATAATTTTGCACATCCCTTAAACATATTCGTCATGTCTGTTACTTGTGACATATCCCAATTAGAAACATCTAATTTTTCCAAATTATTACATCCTTGAAATGTTCCTCCATAACCCCAATCAATATGACCACATACCGTTACTTTACTTGTATTCCATCTGCTTACATCCAGATTTATTAATTTACTGCATC
>CAKPKI010000181.1 GCA_934167135.1 uncultured Clostridia bacterium | reverse complement strand
TGTGGAAACACTACAACATGTGGAACTGTATCACATGGCTGTGGTAATGGCTTTTTAATTATAGTAGTATTATATATCTTACTTGCTATAATATTAGGCTCTTGCTTTTTTGTATAAAATAAATTAGGACTGTAATGAAATTAAATAACTAATTTCTTACAGTCCTTTTTAAATTTGTGAAAAATAATTTAAATCTCATGCATATAATAAACTTAATACTTTTACTTTTGCTGTTGCAAAAAAGAAATTTTTAATATATAATAATCATCATATTATATGAATTAGGTATCTTGTTGGGAGGATTAAAAATGAAGACAAAGTTTAATCGAAAAAAACATTCTAAAAAAGATAGAGTTAAAGAATACGGTGTAACGCACTTATCTGCTGGAGAAGCAAATGTTTCGTCGGTTTCTACATTTTCAATCGGAGAGTATACTATTGAACCTGAAAAAATAGAAGAAAAAAGCAATATTCAAATTGATTTGATTGGTTCGGAAGCCGAAGTTACAGATTATGCAATATTAATGGGTGCAGAATATTTTGAATCCGACGATATGAGAAAAATGGGATACTATTGGACAAGTACACCTGTTAAGTCAAAAATACCGTTAAATATATGCGATGGTATAAGAAGAATAACACCATATAAGTTTAATGAAATAGGAAATCATTACACTTTTTACGGATATTCAAAGGGTGAACGTATAAGCAAAATAGAAGATCCATGTATAATAGAAATAGTAGATGAAACAGGAACAACATTGTGCATGAACAAAGATGGTAAAATGTGGACATTAAGAAAAGATACAAATGTTTTTGCTGAAGACATAATTGGCGCAAGTATGACACCACTATGTCCAAGAATTGAAGAAACAATTGTGTCATTAAAAATTGATAGATATTTAGGAAGTTCAGATGTAATTTTAAAAAAATTACAAGAAAGACTTGAAGAAAGAGAATTTTGGATAGATGTTTGTAGTGGCAAATATCATTATGTAGCCGGAAATAATAATTCAAATATTAGAAAAGTTAGTGATACATCGGTAGGTATAAGACCAATGTTTAATACATATAATCATTCAAGTATAAATATTCCAGAATTAGATGGTATTAAAATGGCAGATGCTATGGACATTCCTCAAACAATTGCGACACAAAAGGAACAAGAGAAATTAGAAAAATTGTTTAAAAATAATCAATTAAATAAAACGGGAAGATTTTTTCCTACAAGTAATGAAGGATCAGTTGAAGAATATGAATATAATGGCAAAAAATATGTAAGAGTTACTGCTTGTTTTTTTGACAAAAAAGCAAAAAAACTTTCAAATGGATGTAGATATAAAAATGGAAGCAAAGTATGGGTAAAAGTAGAGCCTGTTAAATTAATCGTTACTAAAGATAATTTTTCATCGTTAACAGAAAAAATATTATTTGCTGGTGTTCCATATAATCAAACTATTAATCCTAATTCATTTACTTGCAGTACATTTATTGACTGTTTATTATCAAATGGAAGAGACTTCTTCTTTACGACAGGAACATCATTTTATAATAGAATTGTTTCAGGAACGGATTGGATGAAATTATATCGGTATACAAAAAACAAATATAAAGAATTAGGTATTCCTTTTGAGGAAACAGAATTGGAAGCATCTGAAAGATATAAAAAGGAATATGAAAAATTGAAAGAATATTGTAGAGAATATAAACTTGATATGCAGTTTAATGATTTTAATAAAAGTATCAGACAGCGAACAATTGACTATTCATATAGACCATCAGCAGAATTTTTAAATTCACTAGATGATCCAATAACAGCTACATTAGCTGCATTAGGCCCAAGAGATATATGGAATAGACAATTTTTTGAGGAATATTTAAAAGCATATGGTTCGTATGCATTACTTGCAATAAAAGAAGAAAGTATAAATCAAATTTCAAATAAAATGTATGATGAAAAATTAGAAAAAGCATTTAGCCTAGATTATAAATTAAGACAAAAAGAACAAAGTGGACCTAGATTAGTTAAGAAAAAATAATTTGATTTAATATAAGGCTGTAATGAAACAAAACAATTTCATAAGCCTTTTTATTATGCTTATAAAATAATTATAATGTCATTAGTTAAATAAAACATAATTCCCTTCAAAAGAAACTTTGAGGGAATTATGTTTTACTGTTATATTTCTGTTTTCCAACTCATAAGTTAATTAGAAATTAAAAATAAAATCTTT
>CAKPKI010000180.1 GCA_934167135.1 uncultured Clostridia bacterium | reverse complement strand
AAGCAAGAAGAAAGGCAGAAGAGAAATTTTACAAGCCTATTTTAGAAAAATATGGATATAAAAAAGAAATAGAAGAATCAGAAGAAGAATTAGAATAAGACTTGTATAAAGTATGTGTAAGAGTTAAGATACAACACAACTTATATAAGTTCTTTTAATTTGGGTAGAGATTAATAATCTTATTAAAGAAGTACAAAATAAAGTTAATATATAACAATAGTGAAAGGATAAAGTATGAGTGAGTATAAAGAAAGAAAACTTATAGATTTAACAGGAAAAAGGTTTGGAAAATTAGTAGTATTAGAATTTGATCATAAACAAGTAGTTGCTTATGAAAATGGCAAAAAAAGAACAACATATTTTTGGAAATGCAAATGTGATTGTGGAAATTTTGTTGTGAGGTCAGGAAATAGCTTAAGGGGAGGATATACTGAAAGTTGTGGTTGTAACAAAATTGCAAAAAGAAGTGAGACAATAAAAAGAAAAAAACAAGAAAATATTAAAGTGAATACAAACTGGCAAGATTTAACTGGCAAAGTATTTTCAAAACTATTTGTTGAAGAACTCGACCATACGAAACGAGTTGTATGTAAAAATGGTAAAAAACGAACAATTTATTATTGGAAATGTATGTGTGAGTGTGGAAAAGAAGTAATAAGAGATGGTAAAAGTTTAAGAACAGGAGCAACTAAAAGTTGTGGATGTTACAAATTTAATAGACAAAGGCTAGTTCAAGACAGAAAAAAATATATTAAGGAAATAGAAGAAGAATTTGAATAAGACTTGTATAAAATTTGTGAAAGAGTTAATATACAACACAAATTTTATGCAAGCTCTTTTCATAAAAAGGAGGATTTAAAGTGTATATTCTAATGTTAATAGGAGTAGCAATGCTAAGTTCTTTTTTTACATTGTTATTACATTGTTGTTTAATTTTAGGAAAGGAAAGTGATGAAAAATGGGAGGAAGAAATGACTACGAAGAAAGAAGAAAACAGAGAATAGAAAAGTATAAAGAATTATCTTTAAAAGCACAAGAAAGGTCTAATCAATATAGTAATTCTAATGCTAACAGAATATTACAAATTGCACCTGGACAGCCAATTTTGATAGGGCATCATTCAGAAAAAAAACATAGGAGACTTATAAAAAAGGCACAGGATGATATTAGAAGGTCAATAGAAGAAGATAATAAAAGTAAGTTTTATCAGGAAAGAGCACAGACAGCTGAAAATAGTAAAGTCATTTATAGTGATGACCCACAAGCAATAAATAAACTAAAGGAAAAACTAGAAAGATTAGAATATGAAAAATCAGTTATAAAAGCAAGAGAACACTATACATGGGAATTAACTAATATAGGGGCAATTATAAGAGAAACAAAAAAAAGAATAGAAAGACTTGAAAATTTGGAAAAAATAGAATTTAAAGAAATTAATTTCCCAAATGGAAAAGTTATTCATAATAAAGAAATAAATAGAATTCAATTTTTGTTTGATGATATCCCTAATGAAGAAACAAGAAAGATATTAAAATCTCATGGATTCCGTTGGTCTAGATATGAAAAAGCATGGCAGAGGGAATTTAATCAAAATTGTATAAGAGCAACAAATATAATTATTAAAGAAATTCAAGATAAAGAAAATAAAAAAGAGGAGAGTGAAGAATTTGAAGGATAAATTTAATTTGCAATTTTGGCAAAATGATTATGTAGAAAGATTCCAACTAAATAGAGAAGGAAGAGAAATTTTAAAAAGATTTATTTTTGATAGTCCAGAAAAGGCAAAAGGATTTATAATAGAAAAATATGCAAGAGAGGTATATAGAGAGGATATAATTGATACTTATTGTTCAATGTACAACAGAGATAGAATAAATGAAATATTGCAAGATTTAGAATATGAAAAATTAACAGATAAAGAAGTTGAAGAGTATGGAATAATTGAACAAGAAGATGCAGAAGAATTTGAAAGATAGAAGTGAGGTGATATAAGTGTTATTAGTTAGAATTGATATGGTAAACGAAAGACAATATTCAGAGTCAGAAATATATAAAGAAATAAAAATAGTACTTCCTAGAAGTAAAGATGAATTGGAAAAGGATTTCTTATATCTTGATTTGAATTATAACAATTCAAAAGTAAAATATACACATATAAAAGAATGTGAATTTATAGATGATCAAGAACCTAAGTTTGCATATGATATTTCGGAGGTTATGAATGATTTAATTTATAGAGCAAATGATTCAGGATACTCGACACCATTTGAGAATATAAATGAATTTTATAATATAGTTA
>CAKPKI010000179.1 GCA_934167135.1 uncultured Clostridia bacterium | reverse complement strand
CTCCAGTGGGATTAGAAGATGTAATTATAGAAATAAAAAAACAAACACTTGCAAAAAATAAAAAATTAAGCTACAATACATAGAAATGCAAGCAGGAAGGAGTGTAAAACAAATGACAGATAAATTAATAATAGTAGAATCACCAGCAAAAGCTAACACAATAAAAAAATTTTTGGGTGGAAATACAAAAGTAGTAGCCTCAATGGGGCATGTAAGAGATTTACCCAAATCAAAATTAGGAATAAATATAGAAAACAATTTTGAACCAGAATATATAAACATTAGAGGAAAAGGAGATTTAATAAAAGAACTTAAAAAATATGCGAAATCAGCGAAAAAAGTATATCTGGCAACTGACCCTGACCGTGAAGGAGAAGCTATAGCGTGGCATTTATCATATATATTGAATGTAGATAAATCCAAAATAACAAGAGTTACATTTAATGAAATAACAAAAACAGCAGTTCAAAAAGCAATAAAGGAACCAAGGGATATTGACATTAATCTAGTTGACGCACAACAAGCAAGAAGAGTATTAGACAGAATAGTGGGATATAAAATTAGTCCTATTTTATGGAAGAAGGTAAGAAGAGGACTATCAGCAGGTAGAGTTCAATCAGTTGCAGTAAAGTTAATAGTAGATAGAGAAGAAGAAATAGAGAAATTTATACCAGAAGAATATTGGAATATATATGTAAAATTATTAGATGAAAAATCTAATAAGACATTTGAAGCAAAATTTTTTGGAAAAGACAGAAAAAAACAAGAAATTCATAATAAAGAACAAGTAGACGAAATATTGTTTAACATTAAAAATGCTAAATATGTAATAGAAGAAGTAAAAAAAGGTGAAAAGAAAAGAACACCAGCTCCACCATTTACTACAAGTACAATGCAACAAGAAGCATCAAGAAAATTAGGATTTACATTAAAGAAAACAATGTCAATAGCACAGGGGTTATACGAAGGAGTAAAAATTCCCAAAAAAGGAACAATAGGATTAATAACATATATGAGAACAGATTCCACAAGAATTTCAGAAGAAGCAAGAGCATCTGCTAAAAAACATATATTAGAAACATATGGAGAAGAATATTACGAAAACAGATATTATAAAACAAATAAAGAAGCTCAAGATGCACATGAAGGTATAAGACCAACATATGCTGATTTAGAACCAGACAGTATAAAAGAATCTTTAACAAAAGACCAATACAAATTGTATAAATTAATATATAATAGATTTATGGCAAGTCAAATGTCTCCAGCTGTATATGATACAATGTCTGTAATAATAGATGCAAATAAATATACATTTAAAGCAAATGGACAAAATTTAAAATTTAAAGGTTTTATGACATTATATGTAGAAGGAACAGATGATAAACAAGAAGAAAAAGAAGGAATTATACCAATATTAGAAGAAAAACAAGTAGTGAAAGAAAAATCAATAGAACCTAAACAAAGTTTTACAGAGCCACCAGCAAGGTATACAGAAGCTAGTTTAGTAAAAGCACTAGAAGAAAAAGAAATTGGTAGACCAAGTACATATTCTCCAACAATTACTACTATATTAGAAAGAAGATATATAGAAAAAGAACAAAAACAATTAATTCCAACAGAACTTGGAAAAGTAGTAAACAAACTTCTGACGGAAAACTTTACAGATATTATAAATGTAGAATTTACAGCACAAGTAGAAAATCAATTTGATAATATTGCAGAAGGTAAAGAAGAATGGAGAGAAATGATAGGAGAATTCTATAAACCATTTGAAAAAAATCTAGAAAAAGTAGAAAAAGAACTTGAACATGTAGAAATAGAAGAAGAAGTATCTGATGTAAAATGTGAAAAATGCGGAAGAATGATGGTATACAAATATGGTAGATTTGGTAAATTTTTAGCATGCCCGGGGTATCCAGAATGCAAAAATACAAAAGCTATTATAGAAACAATAGATGAACCATGTCCAAAATGTGGTGGAACAGTGCAAGTTAGAAAAGCAAAAAATAGAAGAAAATATTACATTTGTGAAAATAATCCAAAGTCATGTGATTATATCTCGTGGAATAAACCAAAAAAAGAAGAAGAAAAAAAAGATTAATTTAAAATTTTCACTTAATTTTTTGAGTTATTTTTCTAAATATATTTTGTTGTATGATAAAATTTAAGAAATTCTAATTTATTTAGAATTTCTTAAATGCTTATATACCAATGGCTTTAGAGAATTGGACCGATATAATTAAAGCAAGATTTTTTAAAAAAATAAAAAAGTTTTAAAAAAAGTGTTGACATTTTTCGACAATGGTGTTAAGATAATAACTGTACCGAGCAACAGACAAAAAATATTGAAATAATATTTAAAGAATTAGTAAAAAGTATC
>CAKPKI010000178.1 GCA_934167135.1 uncultured Clostridia bacterium | reverse complement strand
ATGCAAAGAAATCCTTGAAATATAAGCTTTTTATTACATTCCTCGGTTTATTACAAAATTTAAGAAATTCTAATTTGTTTTATGGGTCCTTTCCACTATCGTGAACTCTTACCATAAAACTGCATAGAATTTCTAAAATTTTTCCATGCACATTCGTCATTTCATTCAAAGCTTATATTTCAAGGATTTCTTTTAAAAATTTATAAAAAACATTATATAGTAGCAAAAAGAGCAGAAAACTTTATAAATTTTCCACTCCAACTATCAATATATTGTTATTTATTTTTTTAATTAAAATGCTCTTCTAAATAATTCTATAAAGTCTTCTCTTGAAACTTCTCTTGGATTGCCTGGTTTGCAAGGGTCTTGCATAGCTTTATCAGCTAACATTCCAAAATCTTCTTCTCTTGCTCCAACTTCTCTAACTGTTTGAGTAATACCAACAGATTTAGAAAGTTCAGAAATCATCCATACAAATGTATTTATAACATCTTGGTCATTTAAATGTGCTGCATCTGGTCTACCAATTTCGCATAAAATTTCTCTGAATCTTTGTGCTGTTGCAGGATCTTCACCATTGAATCTCATAACTGTTGGTAATAATATTGCATTTGCTAAACCATGTGGTGTATCATAAACAGCTCCTAATTGATGTGCCATTGAATGTACAATTCCTAAACCTACATTTGAGAATCCCATTCCAGCAATGTATTGAGCTAGTCCCATTTTTTCAACTGCTTCTTCATCTTTCTCATTTACTGCTGATGGTAAATATTTAAAGATTAATTTTATTGCTTGCATATGGAACATATCTGACATTGTGTTGTGTGCTTTTGTAATATATCCTTCTACTGCATGTGTTAATGCATCCATTCCAGTAGCTGCTGCAATTGATTTTGGCATAGATGCCATTAAATCTGAATCTACGATTGCTAATATTGGAATGTCATTAGGGTCAACACATACCATTTTAATTTCTCTTTCTTCATCTGTTATTACATAATTAATTGTTACTTCTGCCGCTGTTCCTGATGTTGTTGGTAATGCAATTATTGGCATACCTCTATTTACTGTATTTGATAATCCATTTAATGATACTATATCTGCTCTATCTGGGTTTGTCATAACTATTGATATACCTTTTGCAGTATCTATGCTTGAACCTCCACCAACTGCTACTATAACATCTGCACCCACATTTTTGCAAACTTCTACTCCGTCTAATACATTTTTAATTGTTGGGTTTGGTTTTACTTCTGAATATACTTCATAAGCTATTCCACCTTTATCCAAAACTTCTGTAACTCTTGCAGTTACTCCACATTCAAATAATGCTTTATCTGTTACTACTAATACCTTATTAAATTTTCTTTTACGAATTTCTTCTGGTAATTCTTCTCTTGCTCCCTTTCCAAAATATGATGTTTCATTTAAAACAAATTTGTTTACTGACATATTTTTTCACTCCTTCTTTTGATTTTTAAAAATTTCTTTTGAATTTATATAAAAAGTTTTTAACTTTTATATCATTTTAATTTTCAGCATAATCTGATGGGATTTCGAATATTGAATCATCCACATCTTTTGATAAACTGATCTTTATTAATTCATTATCATCTCCATCAATTGTTTTAATGTATACTAAATTATCATCTTTATCAAAATAAAACTTAGTTTTTACTTCATTTTCGTTAATATTCAATGTGTTTGAAACCATAAACATAGAACTTCCGTTATATTCTTCATAATCGTATTTTTTGCCTCTTACTTTTTCATTGCCTCTAGTAAATTCTTTGTTCATAATTTCTTTTATTCCATCTGTTAAAATAGTTTGGTCAACATTATTTTCTTCGTAAACATAATATTCTTTTCTATCATGTAATATAAGATAAGTATTATTGTCTTTTATTAGTGTAGTAGTATGACTTTGCGTTGTAGCTTCTCCTTCTTTTGAGTATTGATCTATAATTGTTTTATCTCCCTTTTGAGCCATAATAATTTTATTATTACTATTTTGTTCCATTTGAAAATAATATGATTGACTAGAGTTTAAATCATCATATATTTTTGCTAGTTTTTGTTCATTATTAGCTTTATTATTTATTATTTTACTTATTCCAAATATTATTCCTATAATCACTAATATTATTATAATAAAGAAAATTCTTTTGTTTTTTTTCATTTTTATCCAACCTTTCAGCATTTTTTACTTTATATCGCCATTATACACTAATACATACTAAAACACAACAGTACTTTTATTACAATTTTATTACAATATTATTACAATATTATTACATTTTTATTAGATGAATATTGTTTATTTTTTTTCTGGTTCAACATATTCCAATGTATCAGGAATCATTTTATCTATAAAGACAATTC
>CAKPKI010000177.1 GCA_934167135.1 uncultured Clostridia bacterium | reverse complement strand
TTAGTTGTACTTACAAGCATTAATTTCCATTCATCAACTTCTGTATCATCAATTTTATATAATGCTTTGGGATTCTTCGGAAGTGAAGTTAAGGTATTTTCTGTTAGTGCAAATGCACCAAATGGCTTACCATCTTTACCTTTATAAAAATTTGGGTTTCCCATATAAGCATTTTTCCAATCGTCTTTTACTTTTTTCTTAAACTTATTAAATAATCCCATAATTGTCTCCTTCACGATTATAATTTAATAATTAATTTTATTTATATATTGCTTTATCAAATATTTTTTTACTTCATAAATATCATTTAACAATTTGTATTTTGGATAATTTGCATCTTTATTTTCCTCATAAATTAAATGCACTAATACATATAAATCTTTTCCCTTGTTGTCTGTAACAAATATTACATCATTATTATCTTTGCATTTAAATACAGAATATAATGTTTTGCCATAAAGAAAATGTCCAACCTTTATTTCTTTTTTTGCTTCCTGTGTATATGTTTTATCTATAAAAGATGGCATATACCAGTTAAAATCATCCCCATATTTTTCATATAAATCATTTAATAATGCTTCAGCAGTCAGATAATCACACTCCTAAATTTAATTAATGATCCATTTGCTTTTTTTATTATTCCTGTAAGCACTCTTACCTTGTTCTAAATGTGCCATTTTTTGAATTGATTTATCAAGCTTATATATTTCACTTAGAGAAACTACTCTTGAATCTTTTATACTATGTTCTTTTCCACATAAAAATTGCCAACATCCATCATCATAATCATGACTTACATATAATATTGGTTTATTTTCGTCAAGAATATGAGAACAAGTTATACACGCAGTATTAGGCTTATCTTTAAACGGAAATTTTCTAAATAATTGCATTTGTATCACTCACTTTCAAACTTGCTAATATAAATCAAGTACTTTTTCTAAATTTTTATGTTTTTTTAAAATTCATAAATTTGGATATGCTAACGCAGACCTATTGTTAGGTCTTTTTTCGACAGTTTAGTTTAAGACCTACCAAGTACCTAATTCAATATATTTCTTCTTTAGTATACCATAATATTGCCTTAAAAACTTATTTAATCCTGCTATTTTTGCTGATTTCTTACATTTGCCTTCTGATTCCTTTTTAACTATATAATCATAAATTTCACAATCAATTCTACAAAATGATTTTATTGACTGCATTACTTCAAACCCTGTTTTCCTTAAATATTTATTACCTCGTTTAGAAATATGCCTATTTGTTGCTTCATACTTTCCTGATTGATATGGTGGAGAATCTATTCCTGCATAAGCAATTAGACTGCCTGCATTCTTAAATCTTCTTATATCTCCAATTTCTGCAATTAAAAGTGGTGCTAATCTATCTCCGACACCTTTCATATTTCTAACTTCTTTATATTCATCCATAGTCTTGGCAATTTCATTCATCTTTGCTATAATTTCATTAGTTGTTTCAATCAAATTGATTAAAGCAACCACACGCTTATTTAATATAAGTTGTGTACTTGAATTTGATGGACAGGAAGGAACTGATTTTTTAGCTAGTTCATAAACTTTTATAGCTAAATTTCTGCCAGTTCTTTTTTGTCCTATTTTTTGTGCAATCTTTTCTATATCATTTAAAAAGGTTTCTAATTTCTTTTTTCTAATAATTTTTGGATCACTAAACTTTTCAAATATTTTTAATCCAACTATAAAATTACATTCTTCTAATAATTGATAATATCCAGGAAACAACATATCTGATAAATCAGAAAAATCTACTTTTTGTTGTACTTTCATAGAATTTAATGAAAATATTGTCTTGATAAAAATCTCAATTCCTTATACTTTTCTTCTTCAACGAAATTTGCTTTTAATTTATACCAATTATCACAAGCATATTCTGCTAATTTCAATGAATCTTTTTTATCTGTTTTTGCTTTTCTTAAGCTTCTATCTAAATACTTTTTAATCTTTAAAGCATTCTCTGCAATTACACAATATCCTTTATCTAACAAATAAATTAATATTGGTAAATGATATGTTCCTGTTTGCTCAAGAACTATTTTTAAATCTTCTTTAGAAAACATTTGTAATTTTTTATCTAACTTTTCTAAATTTTCAACATCATGATTAATATCAAAAGGCATTTCAATTACTTCTCCTTCAATACTTAATATTGATATTGTGCTTTTTCCTTTAGATACATCGATTCCAACTCCATACTTCATTTCATAATCCTTCCTATTCCTTTAATTACGATTGGTTCTAACACTTCTACAATCTCTCAGTTTGGTTCTTTACACGAGTATTATTTCATCCTCAACTTGCTTAATCGAATATTGAATGTAGAGGTTAGTTAACACTTTGTAGGACGAGTACTTTAACTCCAATTACTATACGTTAACCAATCC
>CAKPKI010000176.1 GCA_934167135.1 uncultured Clostridia bacterium | reverse complement strand
CCAGGTAACAGAAATGTTTATAAATAATAGGCAGATGCTGTTGGATAGATTACTAACAGATTAGATAATAAAGAAATCGATAAATTCAAGTTTGCCAACCTGCCCTTTGAGAGAGGAATGACATCTTTCTCAAAGGACTTTTTTATTTGTTCGCAAACTACACTAAGTTCCCTTATTTACTTATAATAATTACAGAGGAAGGAGAGGATTTGTTTCAAAATGCTATAACAAATTGACTTCATATATGAAAATAATTATAATATACAATAGTTTTTAAAATAAATGGGTAGTCCTGTAGCAAGGTTGCCCATTTTCTAAAATGAATGGAGATAAAATTTATAATTTGTGGAGGTAGTTTTAAGGTATGGTAGGACCTAATCCGAACAAAATCTATCCGAATGAAAACATTAAACAAGTCGTGTACATCAAAAACGTCATTACTCGCCCCAATATCATCATTGGCGACTATACATATTATGATGATGTAAATGGCGCAGAAAAGTTTGAGGAACACGTTACACATCATTATGAGTTTTTGGGTGACAAACTTATCATCGGCAAGTTTTGTGCCATTGCAAAAGGAATTGAATTTGTGATGAATGGTGCAAATCACAGAATGAAAAGTGTGTCGACCTATCCATTCAACATTATGGGAGGTGGATGGGAAAAATTCACTCCAACATTAGATGATTTACCGATTAAAGGAGATACGGTTGTTGGAAATGATGTGTGGATCGGGCAGAATGTGACAGTGATGCCCGGAGTGCATATTGGGGATGGTTCCATCATTGCGGCTAATTCAGTTGTAGCAAAGGATGTCCCACCTTATTGTATTGCGGGTGGAAACCCCTGCCGAGTGATTCGACAGCGTTTTGAGGAAGAGCTTACCTCGTATCTTATAAATCTGAAATGGTGGGATTGGGATGCGGACAAAATATTCCGTAATATGGAAGCGTTATGCAGCGGTGATTTAACAAAAATCAGAAGTATTAAAGATTGATAACTTCCAATTTGTCAATCTGCCATTTTTTAAAGTTACAAATATAGAATCGGGGTTTTAGTATAAATGAAAGTGGCAATAGAAACATATAGCGGTGGTTACGATGATGAGATAATTGAACTTATATTATCGATTCAAAATGAGGAAGCAAAAATAAATTTATCATTAGAGGAACAACCTGATTTGAAAGATATAAAAGGATATTATCAACAGGGCGGCGGTGAATTTTGGATTGCTAAGTTTGGCGAAAAGGTAGTAGGCACCATTGGATTAATTATGAGAGAAAATAACTGCGCAATACTTAAAAAGTTTTTTGTGAGGGCAGAATACCGTTCTCAAAGGGTCGATTTAGCCCTGTATAGAGAGTTGTATTCATATGCATTGAAATTAAGCGTAAAGCATATTATCTTAGATACACAGTCAGTTGCGTCTGCATCACATAGATTTTATGAAAAAGCCGGATTTCATAAAACGGATTTGGAACATCTGCCTGTTTCATATACTTACCCCGACCGCAACTCTATTTTATATATCCTTGACTTGTAAGGTAGATAACTGGAAAGCGTACAGTTAGGAAATATGAGAGAGCTTGAATGATTAAATAGTTGAAGGTTTATGAATATTTAAAGCAAACCCCCCCATTGATTTTAATATATCAATGGGGGTACTGTTTTATGGAGATATAATTAAGCAAAGTACTATTTTTTGCCAAGGTATCTATTATAAGAGAAGTCTATATCTTCAGCATTTATTTGAGGCTTTTTTTCGGCCAATACCTGCTTAGGATAAGCCGTACTTTTAACCTTTTCAAAATAGATCTTTTTTCTTAATACTATTCTGTCATTATCATCTACATCGAAAAATATTTTTCCAAGATCAAGGCTTTCCATAGTAGCATCGTCAGTTTGTACAGTTATGATTGCTTTTATGGGAATACCTTGAGTATCAAACTCTCTTTTTAAGGCTTCTTCTGCCTTGCCAGGGTCCTTTGAATAAGAGATAAGACCATATACGTTTTTTCCTCTAAGTTGATAACCTCGTATAAAATTATATACAGCCGGGGCGGGATATCCTGCCCAAACGGGTGTTGCGATTATGATGTTATCATAATCAGTTATATTAATATCCATAGGGTAAGTATTGCTTGCCTTTTTGAGTTTTGAGAGTATACAGCCTAAAGTATAAGCATTAAATTTACTTCTATCATGCAGTTCTCTAATCTCTACTACATCAGCATTCAAAGAATCTTGCATTGTTCTTACGATAACTTCCGTCTTACCCGTAAGCGAATAATATACTGCTAGAGTTTTCATATGGTCCCCTCTTATAGAAAGTATATATCTAAACTTTAATTTTAGATAAAGCTTGTTTCGTTATTATCGATTTTTAGATCGGCAAAATTTATTTCTCTTAATTTTTCTTGGGCATTAGATATAGT
>CAKPKI010000175.1 GCA_934167135.1 uncultured Clostridia bacterium | reverse complement strand
GATTGCGAATAAGAAAATTTTTTGTATGAAAGAAAATGCCGTCAGGGGAATCATCTGGCGGCATTTTTAGAAGGAGGTTTTTTATGTATCCGATTTTCTTACATTTGAAGCAAGTTCCATGCTTGGTTGTTGGAGCGGGAGCAGTTGCACAGCGGCGAATTTTTTCACTGTTAGAGCAGGAAGCCGATGTGACTGTGTTAGCACCAGAACTCATTCCACTGCCATTGCAGCATCAACCATTGCGATACATACAGGATGCCTATGCGACCAGTTTTCTAAAAGATAAGAAGCTGGTCTTTGCTGCGACAAATGACATCCAATTGAACCAAACGATTGTACGAGAGGCACAAGAACGAGGAATCTTAGTTTCTTCGGTTACAGATGGGATTACAACGGACTTTTCTGTACCAGCTCATATAACAACTGGGAACTTAACAGCAGCGATTAGTACAAATGGAGGCAGTCCTTCATTAGCAGCGGCTATCTGTAAGGAAGTAACGCCCATTCTTTCTGCTTACGAATTGCTTTGTTCATTACAGGTACAGATAAGAGAAGAATGGAAAGAATGGATTTTTTGTTCTAAGAAGCGAAAACAACTGTTATCCGGTTTATCTGCTCCAGAAGTATTGGCTTGTTATCGGGAGCAGGGAACAGCTGCTTACTTGAATCATATCAAAAATTCATGCCGAACCGCAATTGTTACTGTTAGCGTTGGAACACGTGAGAAAAAGGAAGAAGAGAAAACCATTGTTGCCATTGAGAAACAGATACAAGCTGCTTTTCCAAATTGTGATGTTTATCCGGCGTATTTCAGCCGTACAATTCTTCAGAAGCGAAAAGAACAGGGGGAAAAGGTACATTCTGTTACAGAGGTGTTAGAATATCTACAAAAAGCTGGCTATCAAAATGTCTATTGTCAGCCACTCTATTTGACAACTGGAAAGATAGATGCACAGCTTTTTGCAGATGTGCAACCATTTCAGAGAACGTTTTCTGTTTTTAAGGTAGGGAAGCCCTTATTAGAAAACCAAGAAGCAATTCCAGCTTTCTGGAATGCGATTCAGCACGTTTGTTCTTGTTCTGATGTTGCATATCTTTTGGTGGGACATGGCCCACATTCGATTTATCAAGTATTGAAAGACTGGATTCAGCAACAGGGATATTCCAATGTATTCCTTGCAACATTGAAAGGCGAACCATCTTTTGATACGATTCTAAGAGAAATACAGCATACCAATTATCGAAAGGTAGTCCTTGTTCCATTGATGCTGGTTGCTGGCTGGCATGCTCAAACGGATATGATTGGAGCAGAAAATAAAAATTCGTGGGAGCAGGTTCTAAAACGCTGTGGTTATCAGACAGAGGCAATTTTACAGGGACTTGGTGCTGATTCAGCGATTCAGCAATTATATGTAGAACGAATACAGGCTTTAATGGCATCAGAATCTGTAAATTATTTTTAAACGGACAGAGGGTTGTCTGTCAAATGTGCTATAATAGAGTTACAAAAAACATCTACCAGACAGAAAAAAGATAATAGGAGATACGAAAATGGAATCATCGAAAAATTGTTGTACATTAGAAATTTTTTATCGAGCACTGAGAGGAGAATGGATTTCAGTAAAAAAGATTGCTGAGGAATATCAGGTTTCTACAAAGACCATCGGCAGATACATCAATGAGATTCAGCAGTTTTTGTCTGAAAATCGAGAACTGATGCAAAATGCGGAATTGCTATATTCTCACAAAGAGAAAGCATATTATCTGCACGCAGATGATTTTTTAGAAAACAAAGAGTTGTTTGCTCTTGTAAAAGTAGTTTTAGGTTGTCGTTGTTTTCAAAAGGAAGATTTATTGAATCTCATTGCAAAATTAAAGCGAATGACTACGCCAAAAGACAGAGAACAATTTGAAAATCTCATTCGGAAAGAGCTTTATCATTATCATGAAATCAAGTCAGATTGTAATATGGTCATAGATTATCTCTGGAAGCTGATACAGGCAATTGAAGACAAACAGATTTTGACCATCACCTACTACAAAATGAATCGGGAGCAGGTGAAACGGAAGATTCGTCCTGCATCCATTTTGTTCAGTGAATACTATTTTTATTTGATTGCCTATGATGCAGACGATGAAACTTGTCGTGCAAAATATTTTCGAGTGGATCGAATTGTGTCCATTGTAACGCATCGAGAACGGTTTTCTTTAAAACGGGAATATGATTTTGATGAGGGTGACTTGCGGGAAAAGAATCAGTTTATGTTTCCAGGCAAAACGGAGAAAATCCGGTTTTCGTTTTCTGGGCTTTCTGTGCAGGCAATCTTAGACCGTCTGCCAACTGCAAAAGTAGTGGAGAAGAACGGAAAAGAATGCATCATTGAAGCAGAAGTAAATCACGGCAGAGGAATTATCATGTATCTGTTATCGCAAGGGGCTTGGGTGAAAGTGCTTTCTCCACAAAGCTTGGT
>CAKPKI010000174.1 GCA_934167135.1 uncultured Clostridia bacterium | reverse complement strand
ATTTGAAATAGAATCATCACTTTCATGTATTGTAAAAGAAACTCCATATAATTCTGAGCTACCATCTACAAAACCAAAATCTCCACTTTCATCTATAAATATATTAAGTCTTCTTTTTATCTTAATCACCTACTATCTCGGTTATTAATTTTTCAATTACTTTTTCAAAATTTTTAATTGTTGTCTCATCATAGGTATCTTCTTGAAGCAAAATTTTATTATATGTATTGTAAGAGTAATTATATTTATGTTCCACATAATCTTCATTATTAATTCCAAATTTTAATTGATCATTAGTAGAAAATAAATTTTCTATTTCGAAATCATTACCTAAAATTTTTTCAAAATTTCCATCTATAAAAATCAATTTATCTGAAAATGGTTGCTTTGAGTCATTTATACTATCATATACAGAACGACCTTTATCGTCTTGATCTAGTAATATATTAAAGTCACAATTCCAACCAAACAATATTGATGCAATAGCAGGTATATTATTTCCACCAGTAGAGGGTATAATATTAGGCACATTTTTAATGTTTTTACTTTTATAATATCCGTATAAATAGAAATAATCTGATATACCTTCTACAATTATATTTTTCTTATTAAAGTTTGGCCCAATGTTATAATTTAAATTTAATCCTAGCGCATTTGTTAAAGGTGTAATTGTGTCATATGTAGATTTAGAACTTGTAGGAATAGGTGTAATTTTATTATATATGTGTGAGAAACCAACTTCATCTTTAATTACAGTTCGAACATTTTGTATAGAGTCAATATCTACCATAAATGGAGAATGTGTTGTATAAATTATCTGGTTTCTATTTTTTATTAAATCCGAAAATAGCTTTGTGAGTTCTTTTTGAGCATTAGCATGTAAATAAACTCCAGGTTCATCCATTAAAATTATATTATTTTTAGTTGTTTTTGTATTATTTTTTCCCATATACTGTAATTGTATAAATGTACTTATATACCATTTAAGACCATTACTTCTTTCATCATAATCTAAATATCTTTGCGTCGTGTCTACCATGATATTAATTTCTTTTGAGTTTATTGCAAATTCTATCTCAACATTTTCTTGGCTATAAAAATTATTAAATTCGTTTGTAAAATAATTTTTTATATTACTATTTATATCTCTTTCATAATTTCTTATATCTGATATATCAGTTGAGTTCATTTTTTCAACTAATTCTTCAACATCAATATTACATATTGATAAAAATTTTTCTAATAGTGTATCTTCTAATATATCTTGAGTATTATATCTTGAACTCAACATTTTATCTTCAATTTTAATAAAATTTGGAAAATTATTATATAAACTTTGAAGAAAGTTTATAGCCTCCTCTATTAAATTAGCTATATTAATATAATTTTCGTTATTTGTTCTTTTTAATGAATTTAGAATTGTTTCATAAGTATTGTAGTAAACAAATATATTAGTACTAGCACAAGTTAAATTTTCTAGCATTTCATTAAAGGTAGTTTTAGAACTCTGATTTTGAAAAGATATACCTATTTTTCTTAATTCTTCAATTTGGCTTAAGAGAGAGTTATATTTTTCATTATTTGATATAAATTCTGACAAATCTCCTGAAAGTAAATAATCACCATAAGATTTTAATTCTATATGAGCATTACCTTGAAATCCATAAAATGTTTTTTCATTTTTATATGTTTCAAAGTTTAACACTATATTAATATCTTTATTAGTTTTTCTGTTTCTAGGAAAAAAATACTTTTCATCTGTAAAACTAATTTTATTTATATTTGCTAAAGCATCTATTATATTAGATTTTCCAGATTCATTTTTACCAATAACTACATTTAGTTCATCAATAAATAAGAAATTATCTTCTTCTCCAAATGATTTATAATTATTAATTGTTACGTTTTTTAATTTCATAAGAACACCTTCCTTTATTATTTATTTTCTATCATCCACTTATACAATTCATCTTCTGTAACTTTTCCTTGTTTGTAATCCTTTATCTTACCTTGTGCAATTTTTTTCCAACTATCAAAACTCTTTTTTAATTGTTTATTATTATCACTTCTAGCAACTTCCATAAACTTCTTTTGATAAGCCTTTCTATATTCAAGTAAAGCAGGAATCTTTTCTAAATTTTGTTTATATGTTTGTTTTGCACCTTTTTCTCTACAACTCTTTCCATCTTCATTTGGCAAATCACAATATATTTCATCCTGTCTAATTTTCGGAATAAAATATCTATTGCAATACTGACATTGTTTTATTGGTAGACTAGAATTTTTTACAAATTGTTCTAATACAACAAAAACAATATTACTCAATTTTTCACTTGTATAAACATTAGTCATTGGTATAAAAGAATCGTCTTGATCCAGTTCTTCTGTTAGTTTATTTAACGATTGATTACCATATTTTAAATATTTATCTGAATATGTATCTAAAATAACTTCTATATCACTTGAATATGAATATAC
>CAKPKI010000173.1 GCA_934167135.1 uncultured Clostridia bacterium | reverse complement strand
AAAGGACATTATGAAAACAGTTCTTTCACAATACATAAGAGTTCATTAAGCAAAGTTTGGTCGCGGAGTTTAATGAACTTTTTATATAGATTAGTGAATGCAAAATTGAAATAGCAAATACTAACCCACAACATCAATATAGCACTCAGGTATAGTATTTGCAATACAAAATAAAAAAATATTGTACTTTATGTATAATTAGAAAATAAAATAGGATATAATGAAGTAAGAAAGGAAGAGTGATAGAATGGCTTTTTGTGATTTTGTAAAAGAATTACGAGAACGAAATAATTTAACACAAGTACAACTTGCGGATAAATTAGAAGTCAATGTAAATACAATTAAACAAATTGAAGCAAATAAAATTAAAACACCAAGTAACAGAGTTTTAGACAAGTTTTGTGAATATTTAAATGAGGATAGATTAACTGTTATAAATAAAATAATATTTAATAAAACTTATTGTGAAAATGACTATCTTAATGAACAAAGTGATGTTTTATCACGGTATATGTCTTATCTATATTTACAAGGATGGAATATTGATATTGCGCCCGCAGTTTATCATACAAGGGATATTGGAACATTAGCATATGCTGGACAATTAACAAAAAAGAGAGAACCTAACAATAAAATTGTGATTGCATCAATAGGAGCAGAATATGATGAAAACATTGATCATATATCTAATGATGAAGCCATTCATTATATTACATCATCAATGGCAGCATTCTTTTGTATTGATGAAATTAGCTTAAAAGGAATACATATAGTTTTTGATGCACAAAGATCCAGTCATGTAAGCTTATTTAATATATTTAAGAATTTAAAATTAAATAAGATTCCATTTAATTATCAGATGATTTTATTTGATTCAGAAAATGGAAAAGAAATTGATAAGGTAGAGTTTAGATGAATGAAAGGATAGATGATGGATGATTGTTATTTTTGATGCAAATGCATTCTACTCATATTTTGGAGAGGATAAATTGGGTACTGTTGGAGGGATACCTAATGTTGATCGAGATAAACTAAAAAAAGAATTGGAAAAAGAAAAAAAGTATATAGCATCAAGTGCATTTATAGAAATATTAGTTAATTTTAAAGATGATGGGGATAGTTTATATCAAATATGTAAGTTTATGAGAAGAAAAAACATTGGTTTGTTAAATAATGTCTTTGATAAATCGAACTCTTTTAGTCAAAAAGAATTTAGACATCTTTTGGATCATATTCGACCTGATTACCTCGAAAAAATAGCTTATAAGAAAATTGATGCAAAAGCTTCTTTAGAGTCAAATAATACTATTATTTTTATATTATTTATTTTGAGTAGTCTATTATTATCTAAAAAAAATGAAATAAAAGTTACAGAGGATTTATTAAATGATTTTAAATTTGAGGATTGTGACGAAGAAAAAAAGGACATAAGGGAAGTTATTTTGGCACGTGCTTTAAAGTATGGTTTTGTTGCGGATTATCAAAAAATACAAGATGAATTATTTAAAAAAATAAAAAGCCTTTATATTGATGGTGAAAAAAAGATTTCTAAAGAATATAGGTGTGAAGTTATGAATGTTATTGAACATTACTTTTTTATTTATGAAGGTTGTATTGATACTATTAATTCAATTAAAGAGGAACAATTCAATATTGACTTAATAATTGAAGAAAACAAAAAGAAAATGGATAATATTAAGAATGATAGTAAACATATTATTGAAGCTTGTTCAAAAATGTTAAAGAAGAATAAATTTAATTATTCATTTTATGAAGAAAAAATAAAGAATATATTAAATAGAACATTATTAAATAGTCAAGTGAGTTATATAGGAGATGTTTTATTAAAATCTTGGATTGAAAATGGGGGACAAGTTAAGAAAAATGATATTTATGATGTTCAGTTATTATCTATAATAGATAAAGATGCGCCTGTAGATAGTTCTGTGCCAAAGGGAGATAGATTTTTGCTTACATTTGATAATAAATTAAAAAAATTTATAAAAAAAATAAACAATGAAAATGGGGACTATATAGAAAAATTTCTAATATAATATATAATATTTTTTCTAAATTAGAAATACATAATAAATTAAATGTTGATATTAATGTATAAGTGATAATTTATGATATACTTATAAATATTATCGAGATTACTTTTTAAATATATCAGTTGTATTTTAAAGGAGAAGGTAAATGTGAAAAAAAGATATTATTTCATCATTGTTTTAGTAATTTTTATTCCTGCTATGATTGTTTTATCTTTAATAAAAGACTCTCATCAAAAACCAAGCATAAAAATCAGTAATAATGAAATTGTCACATCTGTACCTAATTGTAGTGAACCAACGATCAAAATAGATGAAATACAAAATATTAAATTATTGAATAATGTTGAATTTGGAAATAAACAGGTAGGTTATAAAGAAGATAAGTGCTATGCAGGTTATTTTGATACACAATTTGGAACATGTTTTATTTATATAAATC
>CAKPKI010000172.1 GCA_934167135.1 uncultured Clostridia bacterium | reverse complement strand
GGTTAGGACTTGAAGCAAAGCCAAAAATGAGTTATTATTCTAAAATAAGTTTCAATTCATGTAAAATCTTGGTAGATCAAAAGCAAATATTTTGTTGACAAAGCATAAAAAAGTGATAAAATATTAAAGTAACTAGTATTTTTAAAACTGAACAGGAGGTAGATTATGCATATTGTACAATGCTATGAATTGGAAGGAAAATCTAAAGAAGGCTATTTTAAAGGAATGTTGCGGGACACAGCAACAATAGGTGTGTGGACATTGGAAGTTACATCTAACCAAACTTCCTTATTGAGATTAGCTGAAGTGGTGTATGAAATCCTTAAACCAGAATACAAAGCCTTTGAAAGTCTGGATATTGAGGAATTATACTATTCTTTCAAAAAGGAGCTAATAGTTTTTAAAAAAGGAGAAAATAATATAACAATTTTAAAAAAACTGGCAAGTCATGTTCAGTGTGAGTAAGATTTTTTACTCATAATGAAATTACACTTGGATAATATAATTTTATCCAAGTGTAATTTTTTGATAACTATGGTAAATATTATGTGAATATGATATAATATTATATATAAGGTAAATACCTATGTAAAAATTTTTTCTATTACATAAAGGAGGAAAAACACATGAAAGGACAGAGAAAATTAAAAAATTTATTTTTGGAGGTGATTAATCTCATTATTAAGTTCTTTAAACCTTATGGACTATCTGATGAAATGCTTAGTATTCCAACAAATGTTAAACGGATGGGATTTAAAGTAGGCTTTATGAATCTAGCAATGACCATAATTGCTCTTATATTTTCATTTATGCTCAAGACTACAAACATGATGATTGAATATAGGCTTATATTACTTGGAATTATATTATTCATGTTATATCGTGGGCAGCAAGTTGTAAGAGAAGCTTTCTATCTTTTTGAAAGCTCTGAAAGCAAAAAGTTTGAACTTATCTTCGAAGATGAAATTGTATTCAGAGGAAGTCAGATCATTGGAAAGACATCAAACAAAGTTTTGAAGTATGACAGATCAAATAACTTGTATAAAGTTATGAGTAATGAATCAGTGTTAAATACTATTAAAAACTATTTACAAAATCTATGGCGACAGAAAATTCAGCATACATTTGACATTTTTGAAATGATAAGTGTAATTATAATGTTGACTGTAGCAATCATAACTAACACATCTATATCTCAAGCTGTTTTTATTCCTTTAATTTTCGTGTTTGTGCTTATTTCTTTCTTTAGCTCAGCATATATAAGTCTAAATAGAGAAGCATATTATCGAAAACATAGAGAATATAACAATGAACAGTCCTTGATTATCAATGACTTGCTTCGTGTTCCTGTAATAGTCAGAAATGACTTAGATATGAGAATTGATAAGTTTCAAAAAACGGTTATTGCAAGTAATGAGAATGTTGCAAATTTTCATAGAAAAATGAATCTGTCAAGATTATTTGTAACAACAATGGAAGCATTTAGTCAATATGGAATTATAATATTCTATCTGTTAGGGATTAAATGGAGTAGCATTAATTTAGCAACTATAACAGAGATTACTGCAACGCTTCTAATTGTTGAAACTGCATTAGGACAGATTAGCAGAATTGCAGAAACATTAAATAACCATAATGAGAGGTTAGTTATATTGGAAAAGGAAGAAAATGATATGTCATTAATTTTGGATGTTTATCATAATGAATCTGCAAAGATTTCTACACCAAAAATTGTTGACAATATAAAAATCAGTCCCTTCTCTATTCAATATTTAGAAGAATCTGAAAATGATAAACCTTTCACACTAGTTTCAAAGAACAAGATTTACATTAGAAATGGTGAAGTAGTTATTTTGTATGGTCCATCTGGTAGTGGTAAATCAACATTTATGAAGATGCTAACTGAACGAATCAGATTAGAAAAAAGTACAGATATACCTTCAACATCACGATTTTTGTTCTATGATGAAAAGCTAAAGTTTGGTAGTTTGAGTATTTTTGAAGAATTATTCTGTTGCAATAAAAATCCAGATCTTGCGAAAATGCAAAACATTTTGGAAAATTTGCATTTATGGTGCGAAATAAAATCGAATTGCATTGATGTATGGAAATGGATGAAAGAAAAGAAATTTGAACATTCATTATCAAACGGACAGAAACAGAGGCTTATTTTGGCAAAGATGTTATATTGGTTAGATCATGAAATTGATGTTATGGTTTTGGACGAATGTACATCGGGGCTTGATGATAAAACTGAATCCAATTCAGCCGATGCAGAGAAAATACTAGAGTATATTGTGAGATATGCTAATTCTGACAAAAAACGAATAATAATTATTTCTACTCATCAGAATATTGATGGATTTAAGACTAAACTAGCTAAAGAGCACACATTTAGAAATCTAAAATTTGTAAAGGAAGGAGAATGTAACTTAGTAAGAGAGATTTAAAACACTTTAAAATTACTGTTTTTTCTATTAAGGGGGTGCAAT
>CAKPKI010000171.1 GCA_934167135.1 uncultured Clostridia bacterium | reverse complement strand
CAAAAATAGGAAGTGGAAGGATAACTAGCATAACAGTAATGGAAAAAATGGCTATAGATGCAAACGGAGATGGAAAGTTTAATATAATAGATATGGCTGCAATATCAAAAGAGTATAAAGCACAGAAATAAGAATAAAAAATTAAAAAGACTGGAACTTATAATTAGGGTTTTGGTCTTTTTTGATAAAATTTTCAAAAGAAATCCTTGAAATATAGGCTTTTCATTACATTCCTCGGCTTATTACAAAATTTAAGAAATTCTAAATTGTTTTATGGGTCCTTTCCACTATCGTGAACTCTTACCATAAAACTGCATAGAATTTCTAAAATTTCTCCATGCACATTCGTCACTTCATTCAAAGCCTATATTTCAAGGATTTCTTTGTATTATTTAAAAATAAACCATTAATCAGTAACAGTCCTTTTAAAAATTTAAATAAAAATATTGAAAAATAATGCATAAATGGTATAATAAAATAGATAATAAATTTAAGGAGATGTGATTACACATGAAAATTTATTATGTAAGACATGGGCAAACAGACTGGAATCTAGCAAGAAAAATGCAAGGAGGAGGGTCTGAAAAAGACTTAAATAAAACAGGAATAGAACAAGCAAATGAAACAAAAAAAGAATTAGAAAATGTAGAATATGATATTATAATATGTTCTCCAATGAATAGAGCCATACAAACAGCTAAAATAATAAATGGAAATGAACAAATACCAATAGAAACTGACGAAAGAATAAGAGAAAGAAAATTAGGAGAATTAGAGGGGCATGAAATAACAGAAGAGATTGAAAGAAAAATATGGGATTATAATTTAAACTACCAAATTCCAAAAGGAGAAAGCATAAAAGAATTTGAAAGAAGAATATTGGAATTTGTAAATGAGATAAAGCAAAAATATCCAAACAAAACAATACTAATAGTAGCACATGGAGGAGTTGCAAAAATACTAAAGATGAATTTATATGGAATGCCCAAGAGTCAAAACCTATCAGAAATAGGGATGAAAAACTGTGAGATAATTGAAGCAGAAATATAAATAAAGAATGGAGAAAAATGTGAAGAATTATTATGAAATATTAGAAGTAGATAAAAAAGCGTCACCAGAAGTGATTGAAAAAGCATATAAAGTACTGGTAAAAAAATATCATCCAGACTTGCAAAATGACCAAAATCACCTTAGATATGAAGAAAAAATGAAAGAAATAAATGAAGCATATGCTATATTATCAGATGACTATAAAAAAAATAATTATGATGAACAATTACAATCAACTGTAATATCAGTAGAAAAATATCAAAGATTACTACAGGAAAATAGAAGATTAAAAGCACAACTAGAAAATATAAGTAATGTAAATGAAAGTAGCACAAATAATAATGAATGGAAAACAAATAACAATATGCAAAATAATAATACAATATCTAGAATGACACAAGTAATGAAAGAAAATATTAAGCAAGCAAGGGAACAAGCGTATAAAGATGCATATGTTCAAGACATGAAAAACAGAGGATATACAATAAAATATCAACATGACTTAAAATACTATGTTAAATTTACGGGTTGTTTAGTTCTAGTTTTTCTTATGTTTTTAATAATTTACCAAATTCCGATAATAAAAATTCTAGTAAATAGGTTATTTGAAGAAAATAAGGTTATTCAATCACTTGTTAGTATATTTAAAACAAATATGAAATAAATAGAGGAGAGTTTTATGGTAGCACTAATAACAGGAGCTTCTTCTGGAATAGGGAGAGATATAGCAAAAGAATTAAGTAGAAAAGGATATAATTTAATTTTAGTGGCCAGAGATTTAGAAAAATTAAATAAGGTAAAAGAAGAAGTAAAAACAAATGTAGAAATAATAAGCATGGACATTTCTAATCCAGAAAATTGTAAAAAACTTTATGAAGAGCATAAAAATATAGATATACTTGTAAATAATGCTGGATTTGGAGATTGCGGATATTTTGATAAGACAAATTTAGAAAAAGAACTACAAATGATAAAAACAAATATTGTTGCATATCATGTTTTAACAAAATTATATTTAAAGGATATGAAAGAAAAAAATAGTGGGAAAATTTTAAATGTAGCATCAATTGCTGGGTTTATGCCAGGACCACTAATGGCAACATACTATTCAACAAAGGCATATATTGTAAGACTTTCAGAGGCAATTAGGGAAGAATTAAGAAGAGAAAATTCAAAAGTTCAAATAAGCATTTTATGCCCAGGACCTGTAGACACTAATTTTAATAAAGTAGCAGATGTTCAATTTGCATTAAAAGGTTTAAGTAGTGAATATGTAGCAAAATATACAACAGATAAATTATTTAAAGGAAAATTTTATATTGTGCCAGGCTGGAAAATAAGACTAGCCAGATTTGGGGCAAAAATTGCTCCCAATGCACTTGTTGCAAAGATTTGTTATAATATGCAAAAAAGAAAAATATAGACTTTAAAAGCCTTTTGAGTAGGGGCTTTTATTTTTTTTCATTAGAATGAACCAAAAAGGGAAAGAAAC
>CAKPKI010000170.1 GCA_934167135.1 uncultured Clostridia bacterium | reverse complement strand
TTACTAGATATAATAGTTTTATTTAATTTTTTATAAGAAATATCATCTTAAACTTAAAAGGGAGCATTAAAAACGCCCCCTATATTTTTTATTCAATTTATTTTCTTGATTCTACAATCAATTTTATTCCTGTTCTATCTTCTCCTTCTACCTCTACTTCGGCAAAAGCTGGTATGCATACTAAGTCTACTCCCGCTGGTGCTACAAATCCTCTTGCTATTGCTACTGCCTTTACTGCTTGGTTTAGAGCTCCTGCTCCAATTGCTTGCATTTCTGCTTTTTGTGATTCTTTTACTAATCCAGCAATAGCTCCTGCTACTGAATTTGGATTAGATTTTGATGAAATCTTTAAAATTTCCATTCTTTTTTGCCTCCTATAATTTAATTTTTGTTGCAACGTTTACATTTTGTATTTTACAACATTTGGTAATCTTTGTCTAGGTACTATTGGAAATTTTTTCAAGTTTTCGTCGCAGATTTCGACAGTTTTTATTATTTAATTATTCTTTTTATATTAGTTACTTTATTGCTTGTGTCATCAATTTCAAGTTCAACTGCATTTAATATGCATTCACCTTCTGCTAATTTGTATTTTTCTGGAAGTGTTGTTTCAAATCTTTTAAATGATACTTTTTCATCCATTCCAATTACAGAATTTTTTGGTCCTGTCATTCCCAAGTCTGTTATATAACCTGTTCCATTTGGAAGTATTTGCTCATCTGCTGTTTGTACATGTGTATGTGTTCCCCATAATGCTGTAATTTTACCATCTAAATATCTTCCCATTGCTATTTTTTCTGCTGTTGCCTCTGCATGAAAATCTATAAATATCATATCAACACTTTCGTGTACTTCTTCAACCATTTCTTTTGCCATAACAAAAGGATTTTCTGTAAGAACATTTAAATCTACTCTTCCTAAAAAATTCATTACTGCTATTTTTTTATTATTGCATTCATATATTCCAATCCCTTTTCCAACTACTCCTTTAGGATAATTGGCTGGTCTTATTATTTGTGGATTGTCAATAAATCTGAATATGTCCTTTTTCCCCCAAGTATGGTTTCCCATTGTTACTACATCTGTTCCAGCTAATAATATGTCATTAAAATTCTTTTCTGTTATTCCCATTCCTCCAGCAGAATTTTCTCCATTTGTTATTACAAAGTCAATTTCTTCTTGCTTTTTTATTACAGGTAATACTTCTTTTAGTTTTCTTACTCCTGATTCTCCTACTATATCTCCTACAGCTAATATCTTCACTTTTTTTCCTTCTTTCTATATACAATCTGTTGTTTATTTTAACATTTTATAAATTGATAGTCAAGTTTGAATTTGCGAATAAATTTTGTGATTTTTACAAAATTTTGATTTTTTGTAATTTATGAATTAAATAATTGATATAATTTTTTCTTTTGTCTTTAAATTATACTTGAGTACAATGATATTGTCAAGGAAAATCGTTCGACATAAATCGACATCTGTTATAATATTTTATTTTACAATAAAGCCATGAGAAACTTATAGTTCATGACTTTATGTAATAATCAAAAATATATTATACATATATTTAAAATTCATGAATATATTTTCTTAAAGTTAATTATAGGAGGTTTGAATGAAAAAATATAATTTAGCAATTGTTGGTGCAACAGGTTTAGTCGGTAGAACTATTTTAAAAATTTTAGAAGAAAAAAATTTTCCAAATTTTGAATATACTTTTTTTAGTTCTTCTAAATCCGCTGGAACAATTTTAAACTTTTTTAAAAAACAATATATAGTTCAAGAACTAGAAGATTCATCTTTTGATTCTGGTTTTGATTTTGCAATTTTTTCCGCTGGTGGTGAAGTTTCTAAACATTTTGCTCCAATAGCAGCATCAAAAAATTGTATTGTTATTGATAATAGCAATGCCTTTAGAATGGATGATAATGTTCCTTTAATCGTTCCTGAAGTAAATTTTCAGGATATATACACACATCACAATATAATTGCAAACCCTAATTGTTCTACAATTCAAGCAGTTGTAGCTTTAAAGCCATTAAATGATAATTTTAGAATAAAAAGAATTGTATATTCTACATATCAGGCAGTTTCTGGTGCTGGAAAACTTGGTTTAGAAGATTTGGAAAATGGTCAAAAAAAACTTGATGTTCCTTTACTAAAATTTCCTCATCCTATTTATGATAATTGTTTGCCTCATATAGATGTTTTCTTAGATAATAATTATACAAAAGAAGAAATGAAAATGATAAACGAAACTCGAAAAATTCTAAAAAATCCAACTTTACCTATAACTGCGACAACTGTTAGGGTTCCAGTCAAAAATTGCCATGGTGAAAGTATTAATGTTGAATTTGAAAAAGATTTTTCAATTGATTCTGTTATCTCTATTTTAAAAAATTCTCCCGGCATTATTGTTGAAGATGATCCTAAAAATAATTTATATCCAATTCAATCAATGGTCTCAGGGCATGATGAAGTTTTCGTCGGTAGAATTAGAAAAGATTTTAGCGTTAAAAATGGTCTTAATATGTGGGTTGTTGCAGATAATCTTAGAAAAGGTGCTGCTAGTAATGC
>CAKPKI010000169.1 GCA_934167135.1 uncultured Clostridia bacterium | reverse complement strand
TTGAAACTTGCAAAATCAAAAGGTGCTACTACATTGGCTATTTCTAATGTTATTGGTAGTTCTATCACAAGAGAAGCTGATTATTGTATTTATACACATGCTGGACCAGAAATTGCAGTAGCTTCAACTAAAGCATATACTTCACAAGTTGTTTTATTAAATATATTGGCAGTGTATTTTGCAGAAATTTTAGAAAGTACTCCTAAATTAAAACTGGATAATATAAAAAATGAGATTTTAGCTCTTCCTTCTAAAATAGATATTGCCTTAAAGTCTGCTGACAGAATATCTGCTTTTGCCAAAAAAATTTATCAAGAAAAAGATATTTTCTTTTTAGGAAGAGGTGTTGATTATAATACGGCTTTGGAAGGTTCTTTAAAATTAAAGGAAATTTCTTATATTCATTCAGAAGCCTATGCTGCTGGTGAATTAAAGCATGGTCCTATTGCTTTGATTGAAAATGGAATAACTGTTATTGGAATAATGACTGATAATCTTCTAGTTGAAAAGTCTATTAGTAATATTCAGGAGGTTATTACTCGTGGTGCAAAGACTTTGATTGTTACTAATTTGGATTTGCCTAATGTTGATTTTGATTATGTTGTGACTGTTCCTGAAACTAATACTTTACTTTCACCTATATTATCAATTGTTCCTTTGCAATTACTTTCTTATTATATTTCTAAAGAGAAAGGCTTGGATGTTGATAAGCCTAGAAACCTTGCAAAATCTGTTACTGTTGAATAGAAATAAGAGATGCCTTTTTTGACATCTCTTTATTTTTTATTATATTTCCCTCATATCTGCTTGTATTTTATTAATTTCTGATCTTTTGGTTTTAATTTCTGATCTTTTAGTTTCAATTTCTGACCTCATTGCATTAATTTTCATCTGTTTATCTCTATCCCTTATCCAATTCATTTTTGGTGTAAAATGAGCTTCTCTTCCCGCTTTCATATCAAAAAATTTTCCATATCCATTTTCAGTTCTTCTAACTCCTCCAATATATTGTCCACAAGGTCTTTCTGTTGTATCTTTTAAACCATTTGTTAAATAATCATTTACTCTTCTTTCTGATAATAATGATTTCATTACAACCTCACAATATTGTGGATCTGTTTGAATTAATGAAACATCTATGTCTGCTAAAACTTCTTTATAATCTACTCTTCTACCAAATTCACCACTATCATTTAGCATTACTGCATCTTGTTGTCCATACCAAGATACTAAGCATTCGGGAACATATTTATTATTTAATTTTTCAGCACTATTATTAATAATAAGTCTTGTTGTATCATATGTATTCCAATATTTAGCTTCACGATCTATGTAATCTATCTGAAGTTTCCCATCTTTTGTTATACTATATTTGACCTCCGATTTCTTTTTTACTGGTTCGTATCTTGGAGTATATGTTTTTTCTTCTTTTTTAAATAATTTCTTTAATTTACTGAAAATCCCCATACAATCATCTCCTAACAACTTAATTTTAACATATTATTACAAAAAAAGCAAATCTGACTAGGATTATTTCCTAAAATCAGATTTACTTCTTTATTTATACAAATAATTTTGTGGATTAATTGCTACTCCATCTACTCTTATTTCCAAATGTAAGTGTGGTCCTGTTGAATTTCCTGTTGAACCAACGGCACCAATAATATCTCCAGCTTCAACTTTTTGTCCAACCGTAGCATACAATTTACTACAATGACCATACCAAGTTTCTACCCCATTATCATGAGAAATTTTTATTAAATTTCCATATGAGCCACTTCTTGCAGAAAAAATAACAGTTCCATCTGCCACAGCTTTAATTGGTGTTCCTGTGGTTGTCGCTATATCTGTACCTGTATGTGCTCCAGACCTTATACTACTAATAGAACCAAATCTGGATGTTATCCTTCCACTTACTGGAGTTACTGCCAAAAGCACACCATTTATGTTTGGATATTTGCTTCTTTCTTCTTCCTCTTTTTTTGCTTGCTCTTCTTCTATAAGTGTAGTTACTTTTTCTTCTACTTGAGCTTGTGCTACCTGAACTGTTTCCATATTTATATCTTCAATATTTTCTGTATAGTTCTCTATAACACTTAAATCTAGCTCAACTGAATCATCTTTATGTTCTTCTTTTATTTGATTTATTGCTTGTTCAGCTTCTTCAATATTATCAACTAAGCCTATTGTTTCGTTATTTAGAATAACTGCATAATACTTATACATTATTTTTGCATTTTCCTTTAATGCTATCATTATTTCTTCTTCGTTAGTTTTTTGATTTCTGTTTACTAATTTAAATTCATAATTTGGCATATCATCTAATGAAACAAAGTCTATGTTTTTACCTTCCATTTCGATTATTTCTTGTTGAATTCTATTGTCTAATTCCGCTTCATTATTCACGTAACCTAATGTTTGCCCATTTATAGTTACTTTATAGGTTGTTTTATATTTTAATAATATAATCGCTAATATTAACCCTAATGCTATTGCCATTATGCTAAAAAGTTTGCAACTTTCTTTAGTATAGTATTTTATTGTTTTTCTAAAAATAATATACACTCTCCTTTTTAACGCGACAGTTGTTATT
>CAKPKI010000168.1 GCA_934167135.1 uncultured Clostridia bacterium | reverse complement strand
CTACTTTTTCTGTAATTGGTTTATTTTCTCCATTCTCATCTGAACATACAATTTCTTTTTTGCTTTCCTTTTCTTTTACATCTTTACTACTTCCATTCTTGTCATTTTCTTTAGTTGTACTTTCAGATGTTGTTTCATTGTACATTGCAACAACACTACTACTTTCCGAATATTTTATTAGAACTTTTACCTTACCTACTCCATCTATACTTCCTAGTATCTCTTCTAATTTATTTTCCAAATTGTCTTGTTCATTTGTATTTGTTGAAGTTGTCTGTGCTAATATTTTTGAATTATCTTGAGTTTGTTCTTTACTTCTTTTATTATCTGATGACCACACAGTATTTATTATTAGTACTGTTAATATTAATATTATTATAAATATAATAATATTCTCCATTTGCTTTTTTTTCTCTTTCTCATCACTATTATTTTTGAAAAAATTTTTAAACATTTTTTCCTCCTTTTGTAGTTTTATCTACTTAATAATTATTTTTATCTTGTCTTTTGATATTTCATATTCTTTTGCTAATTCTTCTACATTTTTATTTAATTCGTTTTCATCAGTAGGTGACTTTATTTTTACTGTAATCAGATGAATTCCAGCATTTTTCTTGTTTGTGTCAAGTTCTGCATCAATAATACATTTTTCAACCTCAAAACCAGCATCTTGAAATTTTGAAATTGTGTTTTTTTGTAATTCTTCTAAATAAATTTTTTCTATCCTTTCATCCATTGATGATTGGTCTATTTCATATTTAGAATTTGTTTGATATTCATCAACATTATATTCTTCCACAGATATAGCTTCTTTATTTTTTACAACTGGTGAAATTATATTAAACAAAACATACACTCCTATTACCATTTGTATATATTTTTTGTTCTTATTTTTGGGCAAAATCAATTCTATAATTGTTGCAATAATAACTGCCAAAACTATTTGTTCTGCCCATGAACTCATAAAATTAATCATCTATACATCATCCCACTATTCGAAATTTTTATTACCATTGTAATACCTATAATAAGAATTACAGAAAGACTACATAAAATTGCAAATAATAGCTTAAATACTCCACTCATTTCGTCTAAAAGTTTTACTATTTTATCATCAGCAACAGGTTGTACTACTGCCGAAGCCAAACTATACATAACACTTAATGTTGCTATTTTTATTACAGGTATTATACATATTCCAATTATTACTATAACTCCTACTACTCCTACTGCATTTTTTAGAATAACTCCACACCCAAGCACACTATCCACAACATCACCTAAAACTTTACCAACAACAGGAATTGCACTCGAAACTACTGCTTTCGCAGTTTTGGCTGTAATTCCATCTATACTACTACTTAATGTTCCTTCTAACGAAACTATTCCTACAAATATTGTTAAAACAAGCCCTAAAAACCAGGTAACTCCTGACTTTAGAAATTTAGTGATTTTTTCAACTTGTATTCTATCAGAAACTTTAGATATTATTGAAAATATAACAATTATTAAAACAATTGGAATTAATATTCCTGATATTATATTTCCAATAAAATTACTAACAAACAACAATATTGGTTCTAATACTGTACTTGTTGTAATACTTCCTGTATATACCATAAGACTCAAAAGTAAAGGCATAAGTAAATTTATAAATCCTACTAAATTATTTGCAGTTTCTTTTACTAATTTTATTATTTCGGTAAAATTTGACATTATTAATGTAACTATTAATATATATTGAACAAAATAAATAATCTGAGATATATTGCTATTTTCAAGACTGTCTGTTATTGATTTTAAAATTCCATGTATTACTATTATGACCAAAATACTTATTAATATTTTTATATTTGTACTTATTTCTTTTCCTAATATTTTTATTATTTTTTTATATATTGTTTGATTATCAACATTTCCCTGAATTGCTTCATTAAATATATCTGACAAATTCATATCATCAAAAAAATTGCCTGTATATTCTTCTGCTTGATTAATAAAATCACTTATATTAAACTTATCTTGTGTTGATGTCATAATTTCTTCTTCTGTTTCTGCAAATACTTTTATTGGTATTATTAGTATCAGGATAAATATTAAAATTATCTTTTTCATATTAATCCTTTCTAGCCGTTGACTATGGCAAAATCTCGATTATTAATTCTAATAAGCTTGATATTATTGGTATAGACATTGCAATTATAATAACTTTACTTCCTATTTCTATTTTGCTAGCTATTGCCTTTTCTCCTGCGTCTGTACAAATACTAACTGCAAATTCTGTGATAATCGCTATTCCTGTTATTTTAAGTAGTATGCTTAAAAACTGTTTATTGATATATGTCTTATCAGAAATTGATTTAAGCAGATTTATAATTCCAGTAATTTTACTCATTATAAATACCAGAATTAAAATTCCAGCAACTATTGAAACATATATTGCATATTCTGGTCTATATTGCTTTAAAATAATTGCTATTACTAATGCAATTAAACCTATCCCAACTATTTTTATTATTTCTTCCATCGTTAATCACCTTCCTTAAGGGTACAATTTATAAATTGAATAAGGTTCTAACTGTCTGAAATAATGAACTTATCTCTTTTATTACCATTGACAAAACTATAACAAGTCCAGCCAAAGTAGTCATCATTGCTTGATCTTCCCTTCCAGCTCTAACTAATAC
>CAKPKI010000167.1 GCA_934167135.1 uncultured Clostridia bacterium | reverse complement strand
ATTTCTAAAATTTTTCCATGCACATTCGTCATTTCATTCAAAGCTTATATTTCAAGGATTTCTTTTGAAAATTTTATGAAAACTAAATATTAATAAAAAAGAAAATTAGACTTGAAAAATTTATGTTAATGTGTTAAAATATTAAAGCATGCCAAATGGCAGTATAGAAAAAGCTACAATTATTAGCCCATTGAGATTTTCTTCTTATAGTTGAGAACTCAAATTGAGCGAGAACAAATCAAAGAAAAATTTGTTCTAAAAATAAAAAATTGGAGGTAAAAATATGAAATTACGGCTTAATCTAGGATCTATAGTAGAAATCACATTAGTAGGGTCTAAAGCCACGATTAAAGGAAAAGTGGCAAAAGTACTCGACGATGAAGTACAACTTATTCCACAAATTAGTTTTTTAGGAGAGGAACATTATTCAGCAGATGTACCAGAAGAAGTTGTGCACATCAATAGAAAGTTAATAAGCTGTTGGAAATATGTAAAAGTATATGAGTTAGAAAAAATTAAATTACTCAAAAAAGATATGGAAATGTATAAATTAAATTATTATAACAGCAAAACAGGTTATTGCGAAGGAAACGGAGGTTATTGTGGAAACATAGAAGAAGCGTAATTAAACAAAAAGAGTAATTTTTGCTCTCCCTTAGGGGAGAGTTTTTTTTCATTATATTGTTTCTTTTAAAAAGTAAGCAAAAACATTATTAGTTAATAGATAATGGTTTTAATAAAATTTTTCCATGCACATTCGTCATTTCATTCAAAGCTTATATTTCAAGAATTTCTTTGTATTATTCTAAAATAAAAAATTATTATGTAACTATATTAAAAAAACTTGAATAAAACAAGAAAAAGTGATATTATTTTGATACAAAAAAGAGAGTAAAATTTTAGAAAGGGAGATATCATTAGTGGAAGAAATCGAGGGAACATTAACAGAAATAATATATCAAAATGAAGTAAACAGCTATGTAGTAGGAATTATAGAAACAGAAAATGAACAAATAACAATAGTAGGCTATTTACCATTTATCAAAAAGGGAGATACACTAAAAATGATAGGAAAATTTGTTCAACATAAAGATTATGGTGAGCAATTTAAGATAGAAACATTTGAAAAATTAATGCCACAAACATTAGACGCATTAAAGGCATATTTGGCCAATGGAAATATAAAAGGTGTAGGTCCAGCAACAGCCTCTAAAATAGTAAATAAATTTGGAGAAGAAACAATACATGTATTAAAATATGAACATCAAAAACTAGCACAAATTAAGGGAATAACAAAAGACAAAGCCATAGAAATTTCGGAAAGTTTTATAGAAAACTGGGAAGTATGGCAAATAGTAGGTTTCTTAGAAAAATTTGGATTAGGAGCAGAAAGTGCAAAAAAAGTTTATGATTTATTAGGAATAAATGCAATTGTGGAAATAGAAGCAAATCCATATATATTAATAGATATATCAAGGGGAGTAGATTTTAAGCAAATTGATCAAATGGCAATAGAACTTGGAATAGAAAGAGAAAATCAAAAAAGAGTAAAAAGCGGAATAAAATATGCATTAATAAGAACAACATATAATGGACACTGTTGTACATTAAAAGAAAATTTAATTGAATATGTTAGAAATCTTTTAAATGTAAATAAAGAAATAGTAGAAGATGGAATAATTAATCTTAAAGTAAACAACGAAATTATAGTAGAAGATAGAGAAGGAGAACAATGGATATATTTATATTCATTTTATAATGCAGAAAATAAGATAGCACAAAACATAATCGGATTAGAAAAATATAAAAATATAAAAAAAGTAGAAAATATAGAAAAAGAACTAAAATTGGTAGAAGAAAGAACAGACATATTATTATCAGAAAGACAAAAAGAAGCAATAAGAGCAATAAATGATAATAATGTAACAATAATAACGGGAGGACCAGGAACAGGAAAAACAACAATAATTAAAAGTATAATAGAAATGTATAAACAAAAAAAATATAAAGTAGTATTATGTGCTCCTACAGGAAGAGCTGCAAAAAGGATGACAGAAACAACAGGAGAAGAAGCAAGCACATTACATAGATTATTAGAAATTGGAAAAGTAGATGAAGAATCATTATTTAAAAAAGATAGTGAATATCAAGGAGCTCCAATAGATGGTGATATAATAATTGTAGATGAGGTTTCAATGGTAGATATGTTCATAATGAGTTATTTATTAGATTGTATATATAAAGGAACAAAATTAATTTTAGTTGGAGATTGTGACCAATTACCATCAGTAGGACCTGGAAGTGTGTTAAAGGATTTAATAGATTCAAAGAAAATAGTAACAGTACATCTAGATAAGATATTCAGACAAGCTGCCAAAAGTAAAATTATAGTTAATGCACATAGAGTAAATAATGGAGAAGGATTTATAAATAAAGAAGAAATAGATAAAGATTCTAATCAAGACTTTTTCTTTATTAAAGAAAATAATCAAGAAAAAATATTAAAAGAAGTGATATCTTTATGTAATGGCCGTTTAAAAAAATTCGGAGAATATGATTTTTTTGAAAGTATTCAAGTGTTAACACCAACAAAAAAGGGTTTACTTGGAACAAAAGAGTTAAATAAAGCATTACAGGCAGAATTAAATCCTCATAGAGAGGGAGATATAGAAAAAAATAGTATGGGAGCTGTTTTTAGAG
>CAKPKI010000166.1 GCA_934167135.1 uncultured Clostridia bacterium | reverse complement strand
TTGGAGAAGCAGATATAATTGTTGGAACACACAGAATACTAAGTGAAGATGTAGAATTTAAAGACTTAGGACTATTAATAATAGATGAAGAACACAGATTTGGAGTAAAATCAAAAGAAAAAATAAAACAATATAAAACAAATGTAGATGTATTAACAATGACAGCAACACCAATACCAAGAACATTACATATGTCAATAGTTGGGGTTAGAGATATGTCTGTTATTTATGAACCACCATATAATAGAAAACCAGTGCAAACATATGTGCTAGAATATGACGGAGAAGTAATAAAAGAAGCAATAACAAGGGAATTAGAAAGAAAAGGACAGGTATTTTATTTATTTAATAATGTAGAAAAAATTATGCAAAAAGCAAATGAAATATCATTACTTATTCCAGAAGCAAAAGTTGCTTATGCACATGGAAGAATGACAGGAAAAGAAATAGAAGACATAATGGAAGAATTCGTAGAACAGAAAATAGATATATTAGTATGTACAACAATACTAGAATCTGGAATAGACATACCAAATGCTAACACAATAATAGTAGAAAATGCAGATAGAATGGGACAAGCACAGTTATATCAAATAAGAGGAAGAGTTGGTAGGTCAGACAGGCAAGGATATGCATATATAACATACAAAAGAGATAAATTATTATCAGAAATAGCAGATAAAAGGTTAAAAGCAATAAAAGAATTCACAGAATTTGGTTCAGGATTTAAAATAGCAATGAGAGATTTAGAAATTAGAGGAGCAGGAAGCTTGCTTGGAGAAATTCAACATGGACATTTAGAACAAGTTGGATATGATACATACTGTAATTTGTTAGATGAAGTAGTAAGAGAAATTCAAGGAGAAACAGTAGAACCTGAAATAGATGTACAAATAGACCTAAATGTTACAACATATATACCAGATAACTATATATCAGACTCAAGCCAAAAAATAGAAATATATCAAAATATAGCATTATGTAAAAATGAAGAAGATATTCAAAACATTGTAGATGAAATGATTGACAGATTTGGCAATATGCCAAACCAAATTGAAAATCTTCTTGACATTGCAAGAATAAAAATATTATGTAAGAAAAAGAACATTAGTAAAGTACAAGGAAAGAGAAATTTTGTAGTATTTACATTTGAGGCAAAAGAATTAAATATTGATATAAATGAATTAGTAAAAAAATATCGAAATCAAATTAAATTTACACAAGGAATAAAACCACAAATTACATTTGCAACTAAAAGCACAACGGAGAAGGGGATTTTAAAAGAAATTATAGAATTTTTAAAAGAGTTGTAGATTTTACATTGGAAAGGAATGAAATTTAATGCAAATAATTTCAAGTAAAGATAATGATTTTATAAAACACATAAAAAAGCTAAAAGACAAAAAATACAGAGATGAAAGTAATGAATATATCATAGAAGGAGTCAAACTAATAGAAGAAGCGGTTAAGGAAAAGGCAAAAATAAAAAAAATCATTATATGTGAAGATACAACAAGAACATATGAAATACCAACACATGTAATGTATGAAATTGCAAAATATGAATGTATATATGTAACAGACAAAATTTTTGCATCAATTACCCAAGTAACAAACCCTCAAGGAATAATGGCAATTGTAGAAAAAGGAGATTTAAATGCACAGATAGACTATACACAAGACATAATAGTAGTTTTAGATGATATACAAGATCCAGGAAATTTAGGCACAATTCTAAGGACGGTAGACAGTGTTGGATTAAATCAAATAATAGTATCAAAAGAAACAGCAGATGCATTTAATCCAAAAGTAGTAAGGTCAACTATGGGAGCGATTTTTAGAGTTAAAATAATAGAAGTAGAAAACCTAGTTCAAGCAATAAAAGAAATAAGAAAACATCATTTTAAATTAATGGTAACATCATTACAAACAGAAAATAGTATTTATGATATACAATTTAACAAAAAAATAATAGTAATAGGAAATGAAGCAAATGGTGTATCAAAAGAAATTCAGGATATGACAGATGAAAAAGTAAAGATTCCAATGTTAGGAAAAACAGAAAGCTTAAATGCTTCTGTTGCAACAGGAATTGTGTTATATGAATATGTAAGGCAAAAACTTCTAAAATAATATAAAAAGACACATGTAAAAATGTGTCTTTTTATAGATATTGATAAATAGAATAAAAATGAGATTTACCAATATAATGAACTAAAAAAGAATACCGGCCTCTTAAAAATGCAAAGATTTTTATGTTAATAATATTATAACATAATTTTAAGGAAATAAAAAAAGAAAAAGGTCGAAAATAAAAATAATTTTACGAATAAAAACAGACATAAAATCATATATAGTTGAAACTTGTCGAGTATGCATATAATATGTTAAAAGTTGCGATGAAAAGTTCTTGCAATTTACAATATAAAGTAATATAGTAAATATTGTTAGAAAGGAAGGGGGAAAAAATTTGAAGAACTTTTTTGGAAGTATTTTTATTAACCGCGATGAATTATCAAAAGCAGGAATAAATTATCCAATAAAAGTAGAATATTATAAAATAACAGATGAAAACAGAGATAAACTAACTTATGGAATACAGGTAATAAAAACAGAATACAGAGATAAAATAGGAATAGAACAAAAAAGGATAGAACATCTTACAAATGATGAAAAAGAAATTATTAATATGTTAGGTTTGGTAAAGGAATATGAGGTAACTCCAGTGG
>CAKPKI010000165.1 GCA_934167135.1 uncultured Clostridia bacterium | reverse complement strand
TATGTTTTGGGGATGTAATAAACTAGAAAAATTAGATATAAATAATTTGGATACAAGTAAAGTAAAAAACATGTCAAGGATGTTTTATGATTGCAGAGCATTAAAGGAATTGAATGTAAGTAATTTTAATACAAGTGGAGTAACAGATATGGCAAGGATGTTTTATAATTGTAGTGCATTAACAGAATTGAATGTAAGTAACTTTAATACAAGTAATGTAACAAATATGTCATATATGTTTTATAATTGTAGTACATTAACAGAATTGAATGTAAGTAACTTTAATACAAGTAATGTAACTAATATGTCTAGTATGTTTGAGATTTGTAGAAAATTGATAAAATTAGATGTAGGTACTTGGAATACAAGCAGTGTAACCAATATGACAGCTATGTTTACAAATTGTAATGTATTAACAGAATTGGATATAAGTAATTTTAATACAAGTAAAGTAAAAAACATGTCAATGATGTTTTATGATTGCAGAGCATTAAAGGAATTGAATGTAAGTAATTTTAATACAAGTGGAGTAACAGATATGGCAAGGATGTTTTATAATTGTAGTGCATTAACAGAATTGAATGTAAGTAACTTTAATACAAGTAATGTAACAAATATGTCATATATGTTTTATAATTGTAGTACATTAACAGAATTGAATGTAAGTAACTTTAATACAAGTAATGTAACTAATATGTCTAGTATGTTTGAGATTTGTAGAAAATTGATAAAATTAGATGTAGGTACTTGGAATACAAGCAGTGTAACCAATATGACAGCTATGTTTACAAATTGTAATGTATTAACAGAATTGGATATAAGTAATTTTAATACAAGTAAAGTAACCAATATGTCAAATATGTTTACAGGCTGTTATGTATTATCTAAACTAGATATAGATAACTTTGATACAAGCAGTGTAATTGGAATGACAAATATGTTTTGTAATTGTAGTGCATTAACAAAATTGGATGTAAGTAGCTTTAATACAAGCAGTGTAACTGATATGCAAAATATGTTTAGGAATTGTAAAGCATTAACAGAATTAAATGTAAGTAACTTTAATACAAGCAATGTAACCAATATGACAAATATGTTTGATAATTGTAGTACATTAACAGAATTAAATGTAAGTAACTTTAATACAAGCAATGTAACAAATATGTCAGATATGTTTTATAAGTGTAAAAGCTTAACAAATTTATATTTAACAAATTTCAATACAAGTCAAGTAACTAATATGAGTGGTATGTTTTCTGAATGTAATGCATTAAATGAATTAGATGTAAGCAAATTTGATACAGCAAATGTAACAAATTTTGGAGGAATGTTTTATAGATGTAATAATTTAAAACAAATAAATGTATCTAACTTTAATACAAATAATGCAGTGCAAATAGGTTCAATGTTTTATGAATGCTATGAGATAACTGAATTAAATCTAAGTTCGTTTGATACATTTAATATTACAGATATGAAGTCAATGTTTTTCTATGATAAAAAATTGAAAACAATATATGTAAGTGAATATAATGAAGAAGAAAAGACAGGGTGGACAACATCAAATGTAAATAATTCAAGAAGTATGTTTGCAGGATGTGGTAATATTATTGGAGGGAACGGAACAACTTATAATAATAACTACACAGATGCAACATATGCAAGAATAGATACAGAAGAAGAAACAGGATATTTTACAAATATAAAGGACAAGCCGATAGAGGAACAATAAAAAATAATAGTTGAACAGATAACTTATAAAAATCTAGTTCAACTATTATTGCTTTTTTATATATGGTATAGTAAAATAAGAAAAAAAGACAGTTGTTAAAAAGAAAGAGAGGTAATCCAAATGAGAAAATTACCAAATGGAATAAGTAATTATGAAGATATAGTTGCAGAAAATAGAGTATATGTTGATAAAACAATGTATATAGAAAAAATGGAAAATTTAGCAGATAAAACAGTAATGTTTTTAAGACCAAGAAAGTTTGGGAAGACTTTATTTACAAGCACATTAGAATGTTATTATGATAAAAACAAAAAAGAGCAATTCGAAGAATTATTCGGAAAAACATATATAGGAAAAAATCCAACGCCAAATAAAAATAGATATTGCATATTAAGATTTAATTTTTCAGGAATAAGCACAAATGGAGTACAAGAGGCAATAAAAGGATTTAGGGAAAAAGTTGATTTAGGAATTAATAGATTTGTAACTGATTATAAATTAGAATTTTATAATAATCCAGAACAGAGTACAGAAGGATTATTAGGAAATTTATTCGAAGCATTTAGAGTTCAACAACCATCACAAAAAATCTATGTGATAATAGATGAATATGACCATTTTGCAAATGAACTATTAGGATTTAAAACAGAAGAATTTAAAAATCTAGTTTCTAAAAACGGAAAAATAAGAAAATGGTATGAAATATTAAAAGAAGGAACAGAAACAGTAGTAGATAGAATATTTATAACAGGGGTAGCACCAGTAACATTAGACAGTACGACAAGCGGATTTAATATTGCAAGGGACTTAACAAAGAATATTAATTTTAATGATATGCTAGGATTTAGCAAAAATGATGTAAAATACTTGATGACAGAGATTCAAATTCCAGAAGAAAAACAAAAGAAATTATTACCAATAATAAAAGAAAATTACGACGGTTATATATTTTCAGATATGATAAAAGAAAAATATGAAGAGTACAAAATGTATAATTCAA
>CAKPKI010000164.1 GCA_934167135.1 uncultured Clostridia bacterium | reverse complement strand
GTATTCAATTTATCAGCCAATTTAAAAACTTTTAATAATTTCTGTTCCATAATTATTACCTTTCTTTTATATATTTAGGTACATCTGCAGAACGGCCAAGTTTCTCATCAAATTCGTACCTATGTTTAGAAGGGTTATATTTGTAAGCACTACTATTCCATTTTCGATAACTTTCATTGCTTAAATGTTTCGATTTTGATAATTCAAGTGATGCTTGTCTATGTTGTTCTTCCACAAAAGCAAAATTGTCATCAATTCTTTTTTGTTCTCTTTTGTGTTTTATAAATCTATTTTGATCTTGTTTTCTTTTTTCCTTTGACTTATTACTTCTGTATTCTTTCTCCTTAGAGTATCTTTTATCTTGCTTAATAATTTTTGTAATATAACTAGAAGATGTATGTACTATTTCAGCAATTTCTTTTACTTTTAAATGTTCGATAAAGAAATATTTTATAATTAGTTCTTTTGAATCTTCCATTTCATCACCTATGGTTAATTTTTTGTCGACATTATTTTGATACGACAAGGATATTAGAGAAATTACTTAATCTCTAATTCTTTCATCTTTTTTCTAAATGCTTCTTGTTTTTGTTTCTTATTTTTTAATTCTTTATGAAGTCTAATTTTTAATTTTATTTTTGGTAGTAAAACGTCCATAAAAAATATTACAAATGTTAGACATATCCCTAATAATACAAATCTTAAAAACATCTTTTTTGCTCCTTTCCGTTTAAATAAGGCAAAAGACAGGTAAGAGCTTGTCCTACCTGTCTTTTTATATAGTGCTTTCTTAAAATTTGCCCTTCACTATATAAACATCCTTTAACTTCAAAAAATTCTCCCCTAAATTTTAAAATTTGTAATTTTTTATTCCTTCAATTAGCTTTAGTATTAAATATTGGTATCTATCTTCATCTCCAAAACTATATTTTTTTAGTAAAGGCTTTTTTCTATCAATTATTTCTAGCATAGCCATTTCATCACCTTTTTGTGCTAATATTCCTAATTCATAAATACTTTTATTCCTCATTTTATAAGTCCTCCTTAAAATATTTTTTTAATTTTTCAATAGCTCTAATTTTTATTTTGCTAACAGTTTTTGAATATATTTCGAGAATTTGTGCTGCTTCATTTTGTGATAATTCTTCTTGAAATAGCAAAAAAATAACTGCCTGCTCAATAGCAGACAGCGAATTTAAAGCGTCTTTTATAGACAAAGATATATCAACTCTTTCATAGTCATTTTTAGCTCCATTGTTAAGCTCAAAAAAACTCTCAACAAAGGCACAATATCCTTCGTCATCAAAAATTGTTTGTTCTTTTGAACTCATATCAATTTGTTTTTTGAAATACTTTTTAGATGATAATATTATAGTTTTTGTTAAGAAACTATCAAACTTTGCTTCATTAGAATTTTTACTTTCCATAAATGTTCCTCCCAAATTTTCATTTGGGCTTAACAGCACCTGTGTTAAGTGAACACATGAAAAATAAAACCTCCTCTCCTAAAAATATAAAATTTTTGCATACAAAAAGAGCCTAATATACTATGTCTAAAAAATTACTTCCTTTGTGAATCTTTAACTTTTAATTCTTTTGCAAAGTATTCTCCTAAACAAGCTCTATTAAGCCCTGTGGCAATTATACTGCGGAAAAATTTAAAAATTTGTCGAAATCTGTCGCCTAAAATTTGGAAAAACACACTTTTGAACAATGTATAAATTATGAAACGCTTTAAAATCCAACATTATTCGACAAAATTCTACTTTGTCAAAGTACATATTTTCAGTCTGTTGCAGTATATAAAGTTTCTGCCAAAGAATATAAAATATAGCTGTTACAGTAATCTCTTGAAGGGAGGTCAGTTATGGCATTAGATAAAATACTAATCGGAGCAAGAATCAGAGAATTAAGAGAACAAATAATTGGAGAATCACGAGAAGAATTTGCCCAAAGATGCGATTTAGGTACAGATAGATATGTTGGCCAGTTAGAACGAGTAGAATTTTACCCATCTATTGAAGTGCTTTATAAAATCGCAGATGCCACAGGAGCTAGTTTAAATTATTTATTACTTGGAACGGAAAATTCAAAAAAATCAAGAATAAAAAACAATTTATTAACTGTTATTGAAAACTCTGACACAAATGAGCTTAAAGCATATAATAAGTGTATTATGACATTAAAAGAAGCTTTGCATAATAATTTAGGCAAATAGCAATTTGATTATTGCTATTTTTTGTGTTATATTTATCTAGTAAAATATATTTTTAATAGGAGTAACAAATTTATCTAATGCCAACCAAGAATTACTAAGTCAATTAGGAGTAGAGATTGAAGATAGAAATTATAGTACAGAAGAAATAAAAAAGTGTGAAAATAATATAGCAACTCATATTATGAGCAAAAGTTTGAAAAATATGGACCTTGCAAAAGAAAGTGTTAAGTATAGTAATTTGATGAATATTCTTGCTAAATATGATAATTAAAATATATATTTGAAATTTAGACTGGAAGTGAAAACATTGAATGATAAAGAACTAAAAGTATTTATAATAAATTTTATAAATAGAAAAGAAAAAGAAAGCGAAAATAAAGATTATATTGAATATTCTTATTATGAATTACAAGTACAAGCAAATCTATCAGAAAAACAAATTGATGAAGTTCTGCGTGTTAGTAGAGATTATTTTGAAAATCATAATTATAAAGTATATTTTACAGGAGCACGATATGAATATGAAGGTAAATTTCAGAATGT
>CAKPKI010000163.1 GCA_934167135.1 uncultured Clostridia bacterium | reverse complement strand
GTACAACACATTAATTTGTGCAGATATTGTAATAAGAGAATTTAATATGTTTGCTTATAACAAAAACCATAAATGTTTTATAATTTATATTGATGGTTTAGTTGATTCTATTTCTATAAATGATTTTATTTTAAAACCTCTAATGATGGGCAAACATAGATATAATAGACCATTTGAAGGTGATTTACTAGAATATGTTGACAATTGCTTATTACCACAAAATAGTGTAACAAAAGTCAAAGATTTTCAAGATGTTTTTTCTGGAATTAATATGGGAGATTGTTTACTATTTATTGATACTCTTAATATAGCTTTTGATATTGATGTAAAACATTATACTCAACGTAGTATTAGTAATCCTGAAAATGAGTCTGTAATAAAAGGACCACAAGAAGGATTTGTAGAAAATTTCAGGACCAATACTTCTATTCTTAGACGTATTGTAAATAGTGAGGAACTTGTAATAGAAACTATTCCTGTAGGTAAAATTAGCAAAACAAAATGTGGTGTGTGTTACCTACAAAATATTGCTAATAGTGATTTAGTTGCAGAAGCAAAATATAGGCTTAGAAATTTGGATATAGATTCTTTACTTTCAACAGGTCAATTAGAGCAACTTATAGAAAGTGATGAAGGATTTGGAATTCCTCAGGTTTTATCAACAGAAAGGCCAGATAAATGTGCTAAATATTTATTTCAAGGTCGAGTTGTCGTACTTATTAATGGTAATCCTTATTCTATAATTTTGCCAGCAACTATAGAAGATTTCCTATTTTCTCCAGAAGATACAAATTTAAGACCTTTATTTGCTAATTTTTTACGTGCTATTCGTATTCTTGCAACTCTTATTACTCTTTTGTTACCTGGCTTTTATATGGCTATTGCTAGCTTTCATCAGGAAATATTGCCTACATCTCTCCTCTTTTCAATATTATCTGCCAGAGAAAATGTGCCATTTCCTATTATATTCGAAATACTCCTTATGGAAATTTCTTTTGAACTGATACGCGAGGCCACTTTAAGAGTACCATCTTTAATTGGTTCTTCTATAGGTATTGTTGGTGCATTAATTTTAGGTGATGCAGCTGTAAATGCTGGAATTGTTAGTCCTACTTTAATAATAATTGTTGCCATAACTGGTATTGCCTCTTTTGCTATTCCTGATTTTTCATTTGGTTTTCATATTAGAGTATTTAGATTTTGGTTTATAGCTTTAGGTGCTACTGCTGGTTTTTTAGGTATAGGAGTTGGATTGTTTATTTATGTTTCTATGATTTGTAGTCTAAAATCTTTCGGTGTACCTTATACTACGCCAATAGCTCCTGATATTAATACAAAAGGAAATGGAATGTATGTTCCTCCAATTTGGAAACAAGAATATCGTGCAAATTTTATTTCTCCAAAAAGGAAAAAATCACAAGCAAAAATTAGCATGAAGTGGAAATATTAAAAAAAGATAAGAAAAATTCAAAATTTTTCTTATCTTTTTTTTTAATAATTTTCTGCTTTAATTTCAAAATATGCTTTTGGATGGCTACATACAGGGCAAACTTCTGGTGCAGATGTTCCAACAACTATATGTCCACAATTTCTACATTTCCATATTTTAACTTCTCCAGCTTCAAATACTTTTCCATCTTTTACATTATTTAATAATTTTAAATATCTTTCTTCATGTTCTTTTTCTATTTTAGCAACTTCTTCAAATAAATATGCAATTCTAGTAAATCCTTCTTCTTTAGCTGTTTTTGCAAATTCTGCATACATATCTGTCCATTCATAATTTTCTCCATCAGCAGCTGCTTGTAAATTTTCAGCAGTTGTTCCAATTTCTCCTCCGTTTAATAATTTAAACCACATTTTTGCATGTTCCTTTTCATTATCAGCTGTTTCTTGGAATATAGCAGCTATTTGCTCATATCCTTCCTTTTTTGCTTTACTTGCAAAATATGTATATTTATTTCTTGCTTGTGATTCTCCTGCAAATGCAGTCATTAAATTTTGTTCTGTTTTTGATCCTTTTAATTCCATTTTTTCTTACCTCCTATTTTTCTCAAATTAGAATATCACATTTACTTGCTAAAATCAATATATTGAACTAAAAATTTATATTTTTAGTCATAATATGTATATTCTCTATTTTTGCACTCATCTCTCTAGAAATAATATTCTGTATTTGAGCTATCTCATCCGACTTTAATTCCTCTTTTCCTATAATAACACTTATACTATCACCATTAACAAAAATAACATTTTTATCAAAACCTTTAGTTGACAATAAATTTTCACATATCATTATAGCATTTTTCTCTTGATTCAATTTTGTAATCTCCTGTGTAACTATAGCTTTTTGTTCTTCCGACACATTTGTATTATTAAGCATTGATTGATAAGTTTCTAATGTTTCTGAATAAATTGTATTTCTCGACAATTTCGACTCTTGGTAATAATTATCTGTTTCATTCTTAGTATTATTTTCTATAGTTTCTGATGTATTATCATTATTTTGATTTTCAGTATTCTCTTTTACTTCATTACTATTAACAAGTGTAGCATCTCCTAGATGTTCTTCTGTTTCATTCTGATTATTTGCAACACTAACAGTTTCTAATGAATTCGATTCATTAGATATATATGTCCAATATCCTGCTGTTACTAACATTAAAGCTAACACATATATTATTGCTGAACCCTTTTTTATTTTCATTTCTATTTTCCTCCCATTTCAAAAACCTGAATTTTATGTACTGCAAGTCCAGTAATTGCCTCAACTGCACTTACTATTGACGATTTAATAGTTGCATCTTTTGCAGCTTGAGCAGTTATTATT
>CAKPKI010000162.1 GCA_934167135.1 uncultured Clostridia bacterium | reverse complement strand
TATTTTCATCTTCTTTAGTCATAAACCCTCCTTAGCTATATATTATAAATAAATTATTAAGAAAATACAACTATAAAAGAAAATACCTTATGACTTTAAGTTTTTTTATATGCTTTTTCCCTTTATTTTTTAACTTTTTTTAAGTTATTTTAAAAATGATATTTGGAGTAAAAAATTAATTTATTATTTTTTAACTTTGGAGTCATTTTTCTTTTTTATCGAGCCACTAATTTTACCATTAAATATATATAATATCCTACCTCTAAATAATTTGAAACTTTTATATCCAAATGCTATTCTTTTTATTACTTTTATTTTATTATTTATTCCTTCCGTATATCCATTACTATATCTCATATCTATAAATGAATTTAATATATGTTCTTTCCATCTAGATATAGTCCCTGCTGCTTCGACAAACTCTGGTATATCTTTTTCAATACACTTACTTATCCACCTAGTTATTTGTATATCTATATCCATTTCATCATAATGGTGAACTATATCTAGAAATTCTTCTTTTAAATAGTATCCTTCCATCAAATCACTCGATATCTTTAACATATTATCTAATATATCTATTGGTAAAATATCTACTAAATGACCATTTTTATATCTTTTCGTATATACCCACCAATTTATTTCTGCACTATATTTTCTTAATAAACTTACATTTTTCTTATTTTTTAACAATTTATATTCTTTGCTCTTTTCACCATATAACTTTTGCAATCTCATTCTTATATTATCTAGCGCATCCATAATATAAGTGATATAATGAAATCGGTCAACAACATATTTTGCTTTAGGAAACATTATTTGTGTGACCAACAAGTATGGTTCGTACATATCGGAAATTACGAACTCTACAGAATGTCTATTCTTACAATATGTAAAATATTGTATTAGACGTTCTTTTTTTCTGCTAGGCAGTATATCCAATACTTTCTTATGTATTAGATCATTTAAAATAAACGCATATTTTCCTTCTACTGTATCAGCTTTAAATTCATCAAATGATATTACTCTAGGCAAATTAACCACATATTTAGGTATTGCAGGAATTATATTTAACAATTCATTTTCAACAGATGTTATTGAAACTCTATTTTTTTCAGCAATGTATTTTAAAGATAGATTGTAATTTAGCAAGTCCTTTCTTATTTGTATTTTTACTTTGTTTGATATATTACCTTTACTTGTATTTATATTTAATTCTTCAGTAAATATTTTATTGCACGTATAACAACGATATCGTTTCTTATATATAATTAAATCAACACTTGAACCGCAGCTATCTAAATAAACACTTCTAATTGGTTTTAATTTATCATGTACTGATCCTGTAAATTTATTACATACCGGACATTTAATCTTTTTCTTTCTATTTTCTATAACTACTTCAATTAAACCGCTTCCCCTTTGATTAACATCAATTATTTTAACCTCTTTGCTGTTTAGCCCCACTAGTAAATAATAATCTTTCATTTAATTACCACCTTTTCCTTATTATTATTTACTATATAATAACACATGAAAAAGAGATGATTAACCATCATCTCAGCTCCACACTAAATTTTATTGCTTTTATAATACAGCTCCACACTAAAATTTATAGTTTTATAAAATTTAGCATTAAATATTGTTCAATTTTACTCCACACTAGATTTTATTGAACCACAAAATCGGGCAAAATGTACACAACAGGACGTACATTTTACCCGATTTTTCCCTTATTTTATATAGTATTGCGGAAAACTGTCCTTAGCTAAGAATTATAAATGGATCTGTAGCAGTACCAGAACCGCCTGTTACTTCTATCCCCGGTTGAAGTGAAACTGACGGACGCACCCCATTAGAGCTATAGACGCCGTTGCCGTACAAGCGCCCATCAGAGACCAAGACTAACTCGCCAGCAACCCAGCCGTAGAAGTCAGACGACAAAGCCCAAACATATGAATTGGTATATAAATAAAATGAACTATTTGATGAACCAGTTGCTCCAGCATACATCATTTCGTCGGCAGTTAACAACCCAACCGGATAATCTAATGCTCCATTTCCATTACTTGTCTCAACTGTAAACTTATCATTAGTATTCGTACATACTAATGTTGGTTTAGAACTATTAAATATTCTTTGATAACTATTAAAATATAAATCGTTACCATAACTGTTACTATAATCTTTATTCCATCCGGACTTACTCACATCATAACTTCTATCATTACAAAATACTGCATCTTCTAATTGTGAGGTATAATCCGTCATATTGTTTTCATACCAAGTATCAATAGTTGTTTTTATTTTTGAACTATTAGCATTCGTTGAATTATCTAACATTTCTTTTAAAATATCTAAGTGATTTTTCCCTCCACTTAGTTCAAAATAATATGGGGGGGTTGAATCGCTTGTATTGCTTATATAATGTATATAATTTACTTTTTCGCAAGTATTACTTGAAGTAAAACAAGTATAGTGATATTTACTAGCAATTGTACTATACTCTGTACTCCAATTACCTATATCCGTTAATGTGTAAGTATCAGTTAATGTGTATGTACCATTAGTATATGTTATATCATTACCAAATACTATTGAGCCACTTAAGGATGACATAGTTTTACTTGCAACAACATATCTTGTCCCAAACATGTATCCTACATCAGCTGGTGAAGTATAATTTGAATTAAATGCTGAACTTCCTATTGTAGAATTATTACCGGTATTATTACACTGTCCATTTGATGGTACTCCATCATAGATAAGTTTTACTCCACCAGTTTCAGTAGTTCTTACTATTCTCCAACAATAGTTGGCAAACAATACATGATTATCTACATTTCCTCG
>CAKPKI010000161.1 GCA_934167135.1 uncultured Clostridia bacterium | reverse complement strand
CAATCTTGTATGTCTTTGGGAAGACATACAATACCGTGAACGGAAAGAAGTTTTTATTAAACTAGTAGATGAATTTGAGAAAAACGATGTTGGTTGGGCACTGGGATGTTCGATGAACCTTTTTATCAGAGGTGTAGTTGATGATTTCCATGATTTAGATTTGATTGTTGAGATAACAGATATTGATAAAATCAAAAAGATAATGGAACATGAAGGTGCAATATTAACAGGAACTGGAGGAAACGGATTTTGCGAAAGTGATGTTTATTTACATTATCAGCTTGGAAGAGTTGATGTTGAGATTATATCAGGATTCCGTGTAGTAACATTTGGAACAAGTTATTATTATGCATATAATCAAGCACAAATTGATATAGTAGAAGTAATGGATATATATATTCCATTAATTTCAATGGAAGCAATGTATATACTTTACTTTATGATGGAAGGATGGCAACCGAAAAGACAGTTTAAAAGAAAGCTTATAGAAGAATACTTTATAAATGAAAATATTAAACATGGCGAAGTGTTCAGAGAAGCGGTAGAACAAAATAAATTGCCAGCACAAATTAAATGGTCAGTTAAAGGCTTAATGAAGAAATAATAAAATACTAAACAAATAATGACACAAAAAAGCGAGAGTAAATACTCTCGCATTTTTTAAAAATATATTTAGGAGGAGAAAGATGGGAAAATCAATTTTAAAATTTATAGGAAGTGACTCAGGATTTGGAGCAAAAAACAATTCTGCATATATAGAAGGAGAAAATAAAATAACAATAATTGACTGTGGATTTACAGTATTTCAAGAATTACAGAAAAAATTTGACTTTAATAAATATAATGAAATAAATGTAATAATAACACATTTACACAATGACCATGCTGGAACTTTAAGTCAATTTATATTATATCTTTATTTTATATACAATAAAACAGTTAATGTAATAAGTAAATGTGAAAAAATAAAAGAATATTTAGATATAACAGGAACACCAGAAGAAGCATACACATTAAAAAGAGAAGACAAAAATATAGAGTTTATAAAAACAGAACATGTAAAACATTTGGATGCATATGGATTTAAGCTAAATATAGATGGAAAGACAATTGTTTATACAGGAGATACAAATACATTAGAACCATTTAAAAAATATCTAGATGATGTAAATGAATTTTATGTAGATGTTTCTAAATTTGGTGGTGCACATCTAAAGATTGATGATATTATTGATGAACTGAAAAAAATAAAAAATAATGGAATAGATATATATTTAATGCATATAGATGAAAGAAATTATATAGAAAATGTTACAAAAAATGAATTTTATTATGCCTAGTAAATATCATATAAAAAAATTATCGTACTATAAACTCGTCATTTCATTCAAAGTTTATATTTAAAGGAGTTCTTTTGGAAATTTTATCAAAATCATTATCCAGAAGTGAAAAACATAAAAAGTTTACAAAAAACTTGAAAAATTCAGAAAAATATGATAAAATCTAAAAAGAAATTTTAGAAAAGGAGAGGAACTGGATTGGATAAGATAAAAAACAAAATAATAACAATATCAGGAGAACCAGTAAGTGGTAAATCAACTGTAGTACGAGAGATAAAAAATAAATATGAAAAAATGGGATATAATGTACATATAATATCAGTTGGAAATGTATTTATAGAACAAGTAAAAGAAGAATATTAAAAAATCTATCCAGATAAAGTAAATGTTACTTTGGCAGATATTCAAAATGATAAAAGTTTCAGACCACAAATGCACGAAATAGATGGAAAGGTAGACTCTGAAGTAGCAACAAAAGGAAAAAAGATAAACGAAAAGGAAAGACCAAATGATGTTTACATTATTGATTCTAGATTAGCATGGAACAATGTACCAGACTCATATGCAATTAGACTAACTATAAATGAATCAATTGCAGGAAAAAGAGTATTTAACGACAAAACTAGAGGACCAGAAGATCAATACGAAACAGTAGATTTAGCAATAAAAAAAACAAAAGAAAGAAAAGATGGGGAAGTAAAAAGATATAAAGAAAGATATAATGTAGATTTATTAGATGAAAATAACTATGATTTAGTAGTAGACACATCTTATTCAAATACAGAAGAATTAGCCGATATAATAATAAAAGGAGAAGAGGCATACAGAAAAGGAGAATATTATCCTAAAAACTGGTCAAGTCCAGTAGGATTTTTACCATTGCAAAAAGGAAGAACAACAGGACAGGCTACTTTGGCTGGTAATACAATAGAAAGTTTAGCAGAAGAGATAGAACAAAATGGTTATAATCCAACACTAGGACTATTAGAAATAGTAAAAAGAGATGGCAAAAAATATTTGTTAGAAGGAAACCATAGAACATTTGGAGCTTTATGTGCAGGAAAAACATTATTACCATATGATGTAGTTGCAGAAGAAAATTCAAATAACCATAAATTGACAGGACTTACAGATTATGATGGTTATTCTGAATATTTATATGATTATGCCGAAGGAATTCAACATTACGGTGGTAAAATTGGAAAAATAAACCAATTAAAAGATTTCAGTATTAACGATTTATTAAGTTTAAATAAAATAAACAAAAAAAGACAATTTACAAATAATGATACTGGAAGATAAAAACAAAAAAGATTATTCAAAATAAGAATAATCTTTTTATTTTTGATTAAAATATATATAGAATTAATATTAATTCAATAAAATAAAAAGGAGTTTAGTATGAAGGTTAAAGATTGCATGTGTGGCGAAGTATATTGTGTAAAACCAGAAACCAAAATAAATGAAGTTGCAAAATTAATGGAACAAAATCATATAGGATGTGTTCCAGTATGTGACAATAATAACTGTATTGTGGGTTTAATTACAGATAGAGATATAATATTACGTAGTGTAGCTT
>CAKPKI010000160.1 GCA_934167135.1 uncultured Clostridia bacterium | reverse complement strand
TCTAAAATTTCTCCATGCACATTCGTCACTTCATTCAAAGCTTATATTTCAAGGATTTCTTTATATTAATTTAAAATTAACCATTAACCATTAACGAAAAATCAAAAGATTTTCTTAAAAAGCTTTTCTTTTTTTATTAATTGTATTATAATAGTGTCAAATGTTTTAAGGGGAAATCCTTGAGAAAGGAAAGAATTAAATATGGGAAAAAAAAGGAAAAAATCTAGTAATATGACTACTCGTAAAGATACAAGAATGAAGTTAAAGTATAAAAATCCAAAATTAGCATTAACGATAAAAATAATAGTAATAATACTAATTATAGCAATTGTAATAGGTGCAGGAGTTGGAATAGGACTAATAGTTGGAGTCGGAAAAGATGATTTCTCTATTGACATGTCAGATTTAATTATGAAAGAAAATTCTGTAATAAAAGATACAGATGGAAATGTATTAGCAGAATTAAATGGAGATGAAAGTAGAAAAATCATAACATTAGAAGAAATGTCACCATACTTACCCAAAGCATATATTGCGATAGAAGACGAAAGGTTTGAGCAACATCATGGTGTTGATATCAAAAGAACAGGAGCAGCAGTAATATCATTTGTTACACATGGAGGAAAATCAACTGCTGGAGGCGGAAGTACAATAACACAACAAGTTGTAAAAAATGTAACACAAGAAAAAGCTTCTAGTGGAGCAGCAGGAGTTATAAGAAAATTAAAAGAATGGTCAAAAGCATATCAGATTGAAAAAGCAATGTCAAAAGACCAAATACTTGAAATATACTTAAACTTAATATACATAGGAAATGGTGGAAGCGAGAAACATGGTGTTGAAATAGGTTCAGAATATTATTTCAATAAAACTGCCAAAGATTTAAGTATTGCACAATGTGCATTTTTAGCAGGAATAAATCATTCACCAAATTCGTATAACCCATATACGGGTAATGATGTTACAGAAAAAATTTCAAAAAGAACAAAAACAGTATTATCACAAATGAAAAAATTTGATTATATAAATCAAGAAGAATATGATAATGCAATTGCAGAAGTTGATGCTGGATTTAAATTTGAAAATGGAGTTAAAGGAAATGTATATTCATCACATACAGATGCTTTAATAGCACAATTAACAAAACAAATAATGGAAGAAAAACAAATATCAAAAGATGCAGCTGAAACTTATTTACAAACAAGTGGATTAACAATATACTCAACACAAGTATCTTCAATACAAAGTGTAATGGAAACAGAAGCACAAAAAAGCAAATATAAACTAAAATCAAGTAAAAATAAAAACGAAGATGGTTCAGCTGTGTTGGCACAAGGAGCAGCAGTTGTAATAGAACCATCAACAGGAAAAGTAGTTGGAGCAGTAGGACAGCTAGGAGAAAAAACAACATCTAGAGGTTTAAACAGAATTAATTCATTAAGACAAACGGGTTCATCTATTAAGCCAATAGCAGATGTATTACCAGGAGTAGAAGAAGGAATGGTTACACCAGCCACAATATATGCAGATTTAGAAACCACTTTTGGAAAGGACTATACTCCACAAAATTATAATAAATTTACAGGACTAAGAACAGTAAGAACAGCAATAGCAACATCACAAAACATACCATTTGTAAAAATTATGGCAGAATTAACACCAGCAAAATCAATTGAATATATGGAAAAAATGGGTATATCATCATTAGACGAAACAAAAGACAATAATCTTTCATTAGCAATAGGAGGAATGACATATGGAGTTAGCCCATTAGAGATGGCGGGTGCTTATGCTACAATTGCAAATGATGGAACATACATAGAACCAACATTTTACACTAAAGTAGAAGACTCAGATGGAAAAGTTGTATTAGAACCAAAGCAAAAAACAGAAAAAGTATGTTCAGAAGAAACTGCATATATAATAAAAAGTCTAATGCAATCAGTAATAAATGGTGCAGATGGATATGCGGGAACTGCCAAATATTGTGCAATAAATGGTATAGATGTAGCAGCAAAAACAGGAACAACAAACTCATCAAAAGATAGATGGTTATGTGGATTTACAAATTATTATGCATGTGCAGCTTGGTATGGGTTTGATGACCCTGAAAGAATAAACTTTTCAGGAACAAATCCAGCAGGACAATTATTTTCTGGAATAATGTCAGAAATTCACAAAGGATTAGAAGATTCAACATTTAAAGAACCAGAAAAAATAGTACATGAAAAAGTATGTAGAACAAGTGGATTACTAGCAACTGACAAATGTTATAATACATATGAAGAAATATTTGTAGAAGGACATCTACCAGAAGAATGTGATGCACATAAGAGTCAGCATACAATCTGTACAGAATCAGGAAAATTAGCAACTAAATATTGTCCATCAACAGAAAGAAGATCTGCAAATTATGTTGTAGAAAAAGAGAGATTAGGTTTATGGACAACATCAGGAATAAATACAACAATGGGAGATACACCAAGTGAATATTGTGCAATTCATACCAAAACAACAGAAACTGAAAAACCAGCAGAAACAACAGAAACAACAGAAGTTCCAAGTAGTAATACAGACCAAAAACCAGAAAATGAAAATAATAGCACTACAGATGGAGCAAATTCAGAAACTAAACAACCAGAAAATACACCAAAACCTGATACAGGAGGCAGTACAGGAGAAGAAAATACAGGAGGAAACTCATCAGGAGATAATACAGGTGATGATAGTACAGGAGAAACAACAGATAATAATGAATAAAGAGATGAAAACACAGGAAAATTAAATTCCTGTGTTTCACAATAAAAAAGGAGGAAATATGGACATATATTTTTATAATACATTAACTAAAAAGAAAGAACTATTTAAATCATTAGAACCTAAAAATGTAAAAATGTATTCTTGTGGGCCAACAGTATACAAAGA
>CAKPKI010000159.1 GCA_934167135.1 uncultured Clostridia bacterium | reverse complement strand
CATTTTTGGCTGTGCTTCAAGTCCTAACCTCATATAGGTTTTTATCTATTTGTTCTATAAAGTTCGAACAGATATGTCGTTGGAGCGGGTAGTGGGAATCGAACCCACGCCATTAGGTCGGAAGCATAACATTCTACCACTAAACTATACCCGCATAATATAAAAATATTATAGCATAAATCAACTACAAAAGTCCATAACTTATCGCAATTTTGCATGGCAATTTTGTGTTAGACTTTTTCTATATCTAGTTGCTTCTCTTAATTCTCTTTGTTCTCTCGTTGGAATATAACTATCTCTTAATAATCCATGTTGCAATAAATCTGCAATCCATTGTGAATCTAATACATCTGTTTTTTTGCCTGGTAAATTTTTATAATCCCTCGCATTTATTACTGTATATTCTAGTTTTTTCATTTCAAAGATATTTACTAATGGTTTCCAATATGATGCTGTACTCTCCATTGCTATTTTTTCACATTTTTCTTCTTTCAACCAATTTGCCATATCTGGTTAATAGTTTATTTTAAATTAATACAAATAAATCCTTGAAAATTTTACTAAAACCATTATCCAATAACAATCACACAATTATAGTATTTTCATATAATATTACAAGGAGTGTGATGTCATGTTCAAATATATCAAGGAACAAATACAAACTGTAATAGAAAAAGATCCATCAATACGGCTCTCCACTTGAAGTATTGCTTTGTCCATCTTTTAAAGCTCTAATATATTACAAAATATCACACTATTTCTATAAACACCATCACTTACTCCTTGCAAGATTTATAAGTGAAAAATCCAAAAGAAAAACTGGAATTGAAATTCATCCCGGAGCTAAGCTTGGAAAAAGGCTGTTTATAGACCATGGAACTGGAGTTGTAATTGGTGAAACTGCAATAATTGGAAATGATGTAACATTATTTCACGGAGTTACCTTAGGCGGAACTGGAAAAGAAAAAGGAAAGCGTCATCCAACCATTGGTAATAATGTATTTATTGGTTCAGGTGCCAAAGTACTTGGAAATATCATTATAGGTGATAATGTAAAAATTGGTGCAAATGCAGTTATTTTAAAAAATGTTCCTTCAAATGTAACAATAGTAGGAGTTCCTGGTAAAATTATAAAAACTTTACTATGAACGCCTAACTTCTTTACATATTTTCAGTCTTTTGAACCCATACAGAAACACTTCCTCCATTGCAATAAAAAATTCCATTTCCTTCATTATCAACATACACTGTTTCTTTAACATTTCCAGTATAATCATAAAATATTTTATTAGCAAACTTGTTTCCTAAATTCATTGTTTTGCCTCCTCCTGGTCCATCACTCATAATTGCAACTAATCCTGAATTTGGATGCTCATCATCACCAGTTCTAATCCATGCAATAACATCATGATGGTCAAAATAGTCGATTTGCTCACCATAAGCATATTGCTTTCTAAGTTGCATTAAATTATCTAACATCCATTTTTTATCACATACATTTTGAGCTGGAATACCATAATAATCACCATAAAACACACATGGAAGTCCACCTTTTCTTAATAAAATTAATGCATATGCTAATGGTTTAAACCAATCTGGTATAAATGAAAATAATGCTTGTCCTGGTTCTGTATCATGATTATCTACGAATGTTACTGCTAAATTTGGCATTTCTTTTACTATTGTATTTTCAAAAATTCTTGCAAGATCATAATTTCCATTTGAATTTGCCGCTTCATAAAAATTATAATGCAATGGTACATCAAACAATGGAATTGTAGAGTTTGTATTGTCTATATATTCTTTTAATGTTTCTATGTTTCTATTCCAATATTCTCCAACACATTGTAAATTTGGTCTTATTTCCTTCATGTTTCTTATCCAATCTGCCATAAATCCCGATTTTATATGTTTTACTGCATCTAGCCTAAAACTATCGACTCTCGTAAAATCTAAATACCATTTTCCCCATTTATTTAATTCTTCTACAACTTCTGGGTTATTAAAATCTATGTCTGCTCCCATTAGGTAATCATAATTTCCATTTTCTTTATCTACACTTTTATCCCAATGCTTGCCACTAAATCTAAATATTCCATTTTTTCTTCCGCTTTCATCCCAATCTGTTCCATTAAAATGCTTATAATTCCATTTAAAATCAGAATATTTGTTATTCCTTTTTGCAAAACTGTATTTTGTCCATGCTTTTATTTTTGTTGGCAATGTTGTATCAACATTTCTATCTTGATCTTCTTCTTCACTTGCATATACTGTTTCCGCTTCATCTGCACCTATTTTATGATTTAACACTATGTCTGCATATACTTTAATATCATTTTCATGTAAATCCATTATTGCTTGTAAATATTCATCTTTTGTACCATATTTTGTTTCTATACTTCCTTTTTGATCAAATTCTCCTAAATCATATAAGTCATATACTGCATATCCAACATCAAATTTACCTCCAGCTCCTTTATATGCTGGCGGTAACCACACATCTGTTATTCCTACTTTTTTTAATTCTCTTGCTTCTTGTGATACTTTTTGCCATAGCTTATCTTCAGTTTTTAAGTACCATTCGAAATATTGCATTAGTATCCTATTATCTTTCATTTGTATCTTCCTTGTAAATATATTTAGGTTTTTATTTGGTTTTACCTATAAACCATTTTTTATCTTTCGTATGTTATAGTATCACAACTATCACTAATTTTCAAGTACTTCATATAATGTTCAGTTAATAAGGAGGTGCAATTAGGATGGCAGATGTAAAATTAAGTAATATAGCAAGTGTAACTGGAACTTATGATTCTGTTGCAACAGCACTTAGTTCAGAAACAGTTATAACTTCTATGATTACAGGATTAACAATTGTAAAAACAGCTGATAAACAAAATTGGTCTAGTGGATATTTAACCTATACTATTACTATTACAAATAATGCTGAAAATCCAATTGAAACACACAAATGACTTTGTCAAGTAATTTGTGTAAGTTTTTCAAAAAATTTTTTAATGTTAATTTTATCTATTAGATGT
>CAKPKI010000158.1 GCA_934167135.1 uncultured Clostridia bacterium | reverse complement strand
CAGAAAAAATTTTAAAAAGAGCAGAATACGAAATAGGAATAATCAAAAAAATGGGATATGTTGACTATTATTTAATTGTATGGGACTTTATCCATTATGCTAAAAGCCATGGAATTCCAGTAGGACCAGGAAGAGGATCAGGAGCTGGTTCAATTTTAGCTTATGCAATAGAAATAACAGACATTGATCCAATGAAATATGGATTACTTTTCGAAAGATTTTTAAATCCAGAAAGAATAAGTATGCCAGACTTTGATGTAGATTTTTCTGATGTGGATAGACAAAAAGTAATTGACTATGTTTCAGAAAAATATGGGCATGACCATGTTTCTCAGATTATAACATTTGGAACAATGGCTGCAAAAATGGTAATAAGAGATGTTGCAAGAGTACTAGATTTTCCATATGCAGAAGCAGATAAACTTGCCAAAATGATACCTACAGAATTGCATATAACAATTCCAAAAGCACTAGAGCAAAACAAAGAATTAAAAGATTTATATGAAGCAGATGAACAAATTCATAAATTATTAGATATTGCAATGGCATTAGAAGGTATGCCAAGACAAGCCTCAACACATGCTTGTGGTGTTGTAATAACAAAAGATCCAGTAGATACTTATGTACCGCTATATGTAAGAGATAATCAAATTTCAACCCAATATATAATGACAACACTTGAAGAATTAGGACTATTAAAGATGGACTTTTTAGGACTAAGAACATTAACTGTTATAAAAGATACAATAAATCTAGTAAAAGAGACTAGAGGTATAGATGTAGAATTTGATCAAGAAATGTCAGACCAGAAAGTATATAAATTATGGCAAGAAGGTAAAACATCAGGAATATTCCAGTTTGAATCGCAAGGAATGACAAACTTTATGAAAGAATTAAAACCAGATTGTTTGGAAGATTTAATAGCTGGTGTTTCATTATACCGTCCAGGACCTATGGATCAAATTCCAAGATATATAAGAGGAAAACAAAATCCAGGTCATAATGAATATACACACCCAAGTCTAGAACCTATCTTAAATGTAACCTATGGTTGTATGGTATACCAAGAGCAAGTTATGCAAATTGTAAGAGACTTAGCGGGATATTCTTTAGGAAGAGCAGACCTAGTTCGTAGAGCAATGGGAAAGAAAAAACTTGATGTAATGGCAAAAGAAAGAGAAGTTTTCATTAATGGACAAGTTGATGAAGATGGAAAAATAGTTGTGCCAGGTTGTGTAAAAAATGGAATAGATGCAGAATCAGCTAATAAGATATTTGATGAAATGTCTGAATTTGCAAAATATGCATTTAATAAATCACATGCAGCATGTTATGCAGTAGTAGCATACAGAACTGCATATTTAAAAGCATATTATCCAGCCGAATTTATGGCATCAATGCTTAATAGCTATTTAGGAAATCTAGACAAAGTTCCAGAATACATAGATGAGTGTAAAAAGCTTGGAATAAAAATATTAAAACCAGATATAAATAAAAGCTTTGGAAGGTTTGCAGTAGAAAATGGTAAAATCCGCTTTGGATTAGGAAGCATTAAAAATGTTGGTGTACAACCAGTAGAAAACATAATAAAAGAAAGAAGTGCAAATGGAGAATTCACAGGATTTACAGACTTTTGCGAAAGGATGGCTGGAGAGTCTGTAAATAAAAAATGTGTAGAAAGCCTAATAAAAGCGGGAACATTTGCAGAATTTCCAGAAACAAGAGCAACACTATTAGCTTCTTTTGAAACAATAATAGATACAATCCAATCTTATAATAAAAAGGGAATGGATGGACAAGTATCAATGTTTGATTTAGGTAGTGAAAATAGTGAAGAAGAAAATAATATAAATGAAATAAAATATAATTTTACAGAGTGTCCAGAACTAAAAGAAAGAGAATTACTTTCAATAGAAAAAGAAATGTTAGGAATTTATATATCTGGACATCCACTTGAGAAGATAAGAGAACAAATAATAGCAACAACAAATATATCTTCTTTACAAATGCATGAAATAGATGAAATCAATACAGCTTCTGCTGTAGATGATGGAAATATGAATATTAAAGCAAAAGAAAAAATGAAGTTTGAAGATGGGCAACAAGTTAAAATAGCTGGAATTATCACATCAGTAAAAAAGAAATATACTAAAAACAATAAGATAATGGCATTTGTTACAATAGAAGACTTGTATGGTTCAGCAGAAATAATTGTATTTGAACCAACATATATGAAAGCACAAAATATTTTAGTAGAAGAAAACATTGTTATGATTAATGGTAGACTTAGTATTAGGGAAGATGATGCAACTAAAATTGTTGCAAATGATATTAAAAATTTTGGAGAAAACAAACCAAATATGTTAACTATTAATATAACAAACCTTACAGAAGGACAAAAAGCAAAACTTAGAGGTGCAATAAAATTCTTCCATGGTGAACAAAATAATATTAGTATTATGGTAAAAATTAATGATGATTTAAAACCTTGTGGTGCAATATATTTAACTGATGAAATTTTAAAAGTGTTTGAAAATATTGTTGGTAAGGAGAATTGTCATTAAATTGTAAAAAAATTAATATACTCGACAAATTTCAACAGACTTTTTAAAATTATAAGTATAAAATGCCTAAGTAACAATTTTATAGGTTTATTATATGAGTTTTTTACATAAGGAGGATAATATTATGAATTGCATTTGTTACATATCAAAACATCTTTATGGAAGAGTACAGGATACAAATATTAATCTTATTTCAGTACCATTAAATCAACAAGAATTGGATTTCCTTGATTTTTGGAAAATTCAATATAAGAAAGATAGTAAAAATGAATACAATTACATTGTAAATTTAAATGAGTTAAGAAAAATGTTTTGTAAAAACTGAATGAAATAAAATTGTATAATAAACAAAAGACCTTATAGATGATAATTCAAAGGTCTTTTATTTTTTTGTAGTAAAATATTAATTAGAAATTTGTTAATGGTTTATTTGAAATTAGTACAAAGGAATCCTTGAAATATAGGCTTTTCATTACATTCCTCGGCTTATTACAAAATTTAAGAAATTCTAAATTGTTTTATGGG
>CAKPKI010000157.1 GCA_934167135.1 uncultured Clostridia bacterium | reverse complement strand
TCCTAATAGGACACCTCTTCACAAGCTTAGAATAGATCAATCTGTAATGGCTTTTTATAGACGAACTCAATACTGATGAGTTCATCATTTAAGTTCATAATTCCACAGTTACTATTGCTATTAATTTTTCTCACGAATTTTTGGAACACTCCTTTATTAATAATTTGCTCATTTTTCTCAACAACAATTTTGTTCTCTCTATCACCCGTCATTACATCAACTTCTTCTAATTGTTCAATGAGGTCTTCCATAACTTTGTACTTTACCGAAATTTTCCTCAAACTCAATAATTGAGTGTCTTTTAATTTTTCAACAACTTGTTCAACTGTATCAAAGAAATTTTCGACTAACTCATTTGCGAATTTCTCTTCTCTTTCTTCTGCTTCAATAACTTTTTTAGCAATTCTGGCATTGATTTCTTCTACTCTTCCCATATCTTTCCTCCTGTAATTACTCGGAGGCAAACCCTCCGAGTTTTTCAACAAACCCTTTGGGCATAATAGTTTCATAACTAAATTATACCATATTTCAAATACAAAGTCAACATAACTTTATATAATATTCATTTTTAAATATGCTTCTATAAAATCATCAATATTTCCATCCATTACACCTTCAACATTTCCAACCTCATAATTAGTTCTATGGTCTTTTACAAGTGTATATGGGCAAAATACATAAGAACGAATTTGACTTCCCCAAGCAATATCCTTTTGTTCCCCTTTCAATTCCTCAATAGTATCTTTTTGTTCCTTTTCTTTCAAATTAAATAACTTAGATTTTAGCATTTTCATTGCAGTTTCTCTATTTTGAATTTGAGAACGTTCAGATTGACATGCAACAACTATATTAGTTGGAATATGTGTTATTCTAACAGCAGAAGATGTTTTATTTATATGCTGTCCACCAGCACCTGAAGCTCTATATGTATCAACTCTTAGGTCATCAGGATTTATTTCTATTTGTATATCATCTGTAATTTCTGGTAGTACTTCTAATGAAGCAAATGAAGTATGTCTTCTCCCCCCAGAATCAAAAGGTGAAATTCTAACTAATCTATGAACTCCCATTTCTCCCTTCATATATCCATAAGCATTTTCTCCAACAATTTCAAATGTTACACTTTTTATTCCTGCTTCATCACCCTCCAAATAATCTAGTTCTTTCACTTCATATCCATTTTTTACACCCCATCTTGTATACATTCGGTATAACATTTCAGCCCAATCTTGTGACTCAGTTCCACCAGCACCTGGGTGTAATGTTAAAATTGCATTATTTTTATCATATTTTCCAGATAATAATGTTTCTAATTCTAATTTTTCAACATCTTTTTCTAATTTTACAGTAGCTTTTATAATATCCTTAGCAACTTCTTCGTCATTTTCTAAATTAGCCAATTCTGATAATTCTTCTAAATTTAGAACTTCTTGTTTTAATTTTCGATATTGAACAACTTTATTTTTAATTTGTTTTATTTGTGCTAACACTTTTCCTGTTTCTTTTACATCCTTTTGCCAAAATTCTTCTTTTACAGTTAAAGCTTCAAGTTCTTCTAATTCTTTTTCCAATTTAATTATGTCAAAGAGACTCACCTAAACTTTTTATTTTATCTTTTAGATTTTCTAATTTTTTTAAATTTTCTTCTAATTCTAACATTTTTTCATCCCTTTCTTATTGATAATCCTCTACACTTAATGTAGGATATGTAAATATTTGTCCCGCATCTGTAAACTTTCCAGATGGTACATGATTTTTGTTCATAGTTGCAGAACCTTTCAAAAAATATTGACATTTTGATTCCTCTGGTAATGTTCCATCTCCAATTACAATTGGGTCATCCCATGTTACATCTATAGCATACCAATTATCATTTAGTTTAACATAATTCCATGCATGACTCTCTGTTTTTCCAGTACTATTTGTTCCAGTTCCTATAACTATTACATTTTCAATCCCAACTTCATTCATTATATATTGAAAAGCTTTTGCATATCCTTCACATACACATTCTCTTAAAACTAATGCACCATATATATCATATATATTATCTTTAGAAACTGTTGAATCATATTCAATTGTATCTCTCAAATAATTATGTACCAATCTAATTTTATCATAATCACTTTTTTCTTTTATATTTCTTACTATATAATCTCTAACCTTTTCAATCTTTACTTGATATTCTTCAATATCTTCTTTATTATTAAATCCTGAAGCTAAGTAGTTTGCTTTAGTTCCATTATCAATATATACATTATATTTTACACTAGTTATTTTAGTTGTTTTTTCAATATTAATAAACATGTTAGTAGCATCTATATAAAATATTTCTGGATTTTCATATATTAATGCTTCTATTGCAGATTGATATTCCTTCTTTAGCTCCTTTTCCCCATTTTCTTTTGATAATAATGTTTGAAATTGGTTTCCAAATTCAATTTTATATGTTCCTGTTTTTAAATTTTCTCTATTTTCATATAATTTATCATATATTATTTTTGCAGTATCACCTAATTGTTCATATAAATATCTGTACTTTTTATTGTTTGTTACTATAGGTTGTGCTAATGTTGTATTGTCTTCTATTCCATTAAATATATCTACACTTGTATCTATTGAGTCTTTATTCTTTTTTTCCTCTCCAGAAAATAGACTTCCGTATTCCTTGGAAATCTATTATAGATGGTTTTTCTCCCATTAACTCTACATATATTGTGTATCCAAAAATTCCAACTACAGCTATAATTGCTAGTATTATTAACATTAATATAAAGCTTATTATTTTATCTTTCATATTTCCTCCTTAGCATACGCAACTATAGTCTAATTGCACTAATTTTATTATATCTTATTCCAAGTTTGTTTTCAAGTTTTTTGAATATTTTTTCCCTTTTTTGCTAATATTACTAATATGAATTTTAAAGATTTTTTTAATAAATTAATTAAATATGATGACAATAATAATTATTTATTTTCTCTTGGCAATTATAAAAATAGTTCACTTGAAGAAACACCTTTAGAAAGTCCAGATACAAACTTTAAAGTATTTACTAATATAAAAGAAAATCTAGATTTTCTCAAAAGTAAGTACAACAC
>CAKPKI010000156.1 GCA_934167135.1 uncultured Clostridia bacterium | reverse complement strand
AAGTATGACTTTCCTATTATATAAAAAAAAAGATTGTCAAAATAAATTTTGATAATCTTTTTTAAATTTTTAAGCAAATCTGTAAGCCGGGTTCTGTCATTTAAAATAGTCATTTATCTAGGGCATATATTGCTATATGCCTCAAGCCACGCAACTCAGAAGATGCCGAGCAGACTTAATCTTCTACTTAGGTGTTGCTCCAGATGGGGTTTACACTGACCCAGTATGTCACCATACCAGCGGTGAGCTCTTACCTCGCCTTTTCATCCTTACCTTTATTTTAACACTTTCATTCCTTTGAATAAAAGCTAAAGGCGGTTATTTTCTGTTGCACTTTCCTTAAGGTTTCCCTCACTAGATGTTATCTAGCATCATTGCTCTATGGAGCCCGGACTTTCCTCTCGTAATTCCTTTCGGAATTTACCAGCGACTATTCAATTTACTCGTGTTCTATTATAGCATGTTTAATTTAACTTGTAAAGGCAAAACTAAATCCATTCGCCATATTTTTTGATATATATTTTCTTTGCCCATCCAGCTACTATACAATATAATATTGGAACTCCTATTATAATTGAAAAGTATTTAGGTTCAAGTGCAGTTAGTCCTATAGATTTTCCTATAAATGTGAATGGTACTATCATTCCTATTATACTAAGTGCAATTGATGATATATAAACTGCTTTTGATGCATGACTTTGTACAAATGGTTTTTTTGCAGTTCTTATAACATGCATTCCAACTAAATTGGAAACTATACTATAAGTGAACCATGTTGTTTGGAACACTGCTACTTCATGAGCTTTAAATACAAACCATATTAATGCAAATACAATTAAATCAAAACATGAACTCAATGGTCCCATAAATAACATAAAGTGTTTTAAACCTTTAACATTAAATTGTTTTGGTTTATTTAAAAATTCTTCATCTACATTATCTAATGGCAAGGTTAGTTGTCCAAAATCATAAAGCAATCCTTCTACTAACAATTGAATAGGTGTTTCTGGTAAAAATGGAAGTAGTACACTTGCAATTATAACTGACATTACTTCCCCAAAGTTAAAGCTTGCTGCTAGTTTGATATATTTCATTAAATTTGCATAAGTATGACGACCTTCTTTTACCCCATCAAGTAAAACATGTAAATCTTTTTCTAACAATATTATATCTGCTGATTCTTTTGCAATATCAACTGCTGTGTCAACTGAAATTCCAACATCTGAATTTACAATTGATGGACTATCATTTATTCCATCTCCCATATATCCAACTACATTTCCACCATCTCTTAATAATCTAACTATACGAGCTTTTTGAATTGGTGAAAGTTTTGCAAATATGTTTGTCTTTTTTAATAATCTTTTTACACCTTGGTCTGGTAATTTGTCTATTTGTGCTCCTGTAACTATTTGTTTTGATTTTATTCCAACCTTTTCACATACACATCTTGTTACTTCTACATTATCACCTGTTAAAACTATAACTCTTATTCCATTTTTACCTAGTTTTTCTATAGAAGATTTTGCAGACTCTTTTGGTGGATCAAGGAATCCTATAAATCCCATAAGAACCATATTTTTTTCATCTGTTACATCAAATCCATTTGTTTTGTTTAAATCATTTTTCTGGCATACTGCAACAACACGAAGACCTTGCTTATTTAATTCTTTTGCAATTTTTTTAATGTTTTCTTTTATTGCATTTGTAATAGGCTCAACCTTTCCTTGATAATCTATTAATGTGCATATTCCTAAAATTTCTTCTACCGCACCTTTTGTAATTAATTGTGTTTTACTTCCATCATTTACTATTACAGAAAGTCTACGTCTTGAAAAATCAAATGGTATTTCGTCAACTTTATTGTATTTTGTAGATATTTCATCTAAATTATGTTCTGTTCCACGATTTATTACCGCTTCATCTATATTACTTCTTAAACCTGTTTGGAAATATGCATTTAAAAAGGCATGTTTTAACACTCTTAAATCTTCATTTCCCATAACATCTAAATATTTTTCTAGAACAATTTTGTCTTCTGTTAATGTACCAGTTTTATCTGTACATAAAATGTTCATAGCTCCAAAACTTTGAATAGAGTCCAGTTTTTTTACTATTGTTTTCTTTTTGGACATTCTCAAAGCACCTTTTGATAGTCCTGATGATAATATTACTGGTAATAATAGCGGTGTTATACATATTGCTATTGCTACTGCAAATGTAAATGATGTTATTATGCTATGTTTTTGAACTGTAAACAAAAATACAATAGGTATTAATATAAGCATAAATTTTATTAATAACTTACTTATATTTTCTATTCCTTTTTGGAAAGCTGTTTTAGGTTTACCTGTTGTTAAAGTATGTGCAACTTTTCCAAAATAAGTATTGTCAGCTGTCAAAACAACAATTCCTTTTGCTGATCCACTTATAACATTTGTTCCCATAAAACATATTGTGTCTATATCTGAAAGGCTTTCTATTACTTCTTTTTCATCTAAATCTGTATTTTCAAGTTTTTTAATTGCATCTGATTCTCCCGTAAGTGTTGATTGCCCTACATATAAATCTTTTGATTCTATTATTCTTAAATCTGCGGGTATCATATCTCCCGCAGAAAGTATAACTGTGTCACCTGGTACCAAATCTTTAAATGGTAATTTAATCTTTTTTCCATTTCTTACAACTGTTGCAGTTGTTGATACTAATTGTTTTAATTTTTCTGCAGCCCTATTTGAACGATATTCTGAAAAGAAATCTAAAAATGTACTAACCGTAACTAAAACTAAAATAACAATTATATTTGCATAGCTAGGAGTTTCTGCTAAATATACATCTGTATAACATAATACCAATGCAATTCCTATCAGTATGCTATTAAAAGGTGTAAATAAACTTTTCAGAAAGTAGTGGTACCATCTTTTAGGTTTTGACTGTGTCACTTCATTATGCCCAAATCTGTGTATCCTTTGTTCAACTTCTTCGTCTGTTAGTCCTCCTTCTTTTACATTAAATTCAGAAATAAATTCTTCTTTAGAAGTTCTACATAAATGCCCATATATTTTTTCTGCATTTACATCTTCTCTTTTGTCGTTTGCCATTTTTATTACCTCCTCTAGGT
>CAKPKI010000155.1 GCA_934167135.1 uncultured Clostridia bacterium | reverse complement strand
GTAATTGCACTAAACTGCTGTCGCAGTGGTCGTTTAAGTTAGTATAACACTAAATATTAAAAATTGCTACTAGTTAAAGTATAAAAAGTTTGCAAGTATTGAAATATCAAGAAAAACTCTTTAAAATAGATATTATGTAGATTATGTCTACAAATATTTATTGAAAGGAGTTTTTTATGTGTAATGAAGAAATAATAAAACACATGGAAGAAGATATGACATTTAGAGGTTTAGCAGAAAGAACCAAAAAATCATATATTTGGCGAGTTAGTAAATATATGGATTTCCACAAAGGAAAAAATATTGAAGAATTAGCAGAAGATGATATTAGAGATTTTCTAAAATATCTAGTAGAAGAATGTAAAAACAAAAGACGAGATGTAAATACATATAATAGTGCAATACGATTTATGTATGGAACAACTTTAAATAAAGTATTGAATTTAAAAAGAATACCACTGTTTAAAATACAAAAGAATAAGCCAGAAATGTTTACAAAGGAAGAATTAAAAAGATTTTTTAAAGCTTGTGAAAATGAAAGATTACGGACTAAAATATAAAGCTATGTTTATGACAGTATATGGCGGAGGACTTAGAATATCTGAACTGTGTAATTTAAGAATACAAGATATTGATAGTAAAAATATGAGAATATTAATACGAGAAGGAAAAGAAAGTAAGTATAGATATACTTTGCTATCACAGATTAATTTAGAAATTTTAAGAGAATATTTTAAAGTATATAGACCGAAACACAAGGAAAATTATCTATTTATCTCTCAACAAACAAACGATAAATATACTGTATCTGGACCAGAAATAGCATTTAGAGAAATAAGAAAAAAAGCAGGAATAACCAGAAAAGTAACAGTACATGGATTAAGACATAATTTTGCTACAGATTTAATAGAAAATGGATTAGACATATTACATTTACAAAAATTGCTTGGACATTCAGGGATAAGGTCTACAATGGAATATTTACATCTTGCAAATGTAGAGAAAGATATTGTAAATCCATTAGATAGATTGTATGGGTCAGGTGATGAAAATGCCTGAATTACAAAATATATTAGAACAATATGGAAAGCAATATAAAGAAAAACACAATTTGCCAATATATGTAAAGAAAACATTAAATGCAATAGAAAAATGTAGAACAGCAGAATTAGGAGCACATGAAGATATATGTGACCATTGTGGGCATAGAAAAATTAGTTACAACTCTTGTAGAAATAGGCATTGCCCAAAATGTCAGACATCTGCAAAAGAAAAATGGATATATAATCAAAAGTTTAATGTATTGAATGTTCAATATTTTCATGTAGTATTTACAATACCAGATATATTAAATAAAGTAGTATATTACAATCAAACGAAAAAGTATAATATAATGTTTAAAGCAGTATCAGAAACATTACAAGAACTAGCAAATGATAAAAAATATTTAGGAGCACAAATAGGTTTTACAACAATTTTACATACATGGGGACAAAACTTAAAAGACCATCCACATATACATTGCATAGTACCAGCTGGAGGACTTGACAGTTTAGGAAAATGGCGAAATAGTAAAAAGAAATTCTTCATACCAGTAAAAGTATTATCAAGAGTATTTAGAGGGAAATTGATATACTATATAAAACAAGAAAAACTTGATTTCTACAAAGAAATTGAAGAATTAAAAATACAACAAGAATTTGATAAATTCATATCTTCATTGTATGCTAAAGATTGGATTGTATATTGTAAGCCACCATTCAAAAATGCAAATAGTGTAATAGAATATCTAGGAAGATATACTCACAGAGTAGCAATTTCAAACAGTAGAATATTAAATATAAATAATGGAAAAGTAACTTTTAAATGGCGAGATTATAGAGATAATAACAAAATGAAAACAATGGTATTAGATGTAGAAGAATTTATTAGAAGATTCATATTACATATATTACCACCTAGATTTATGAAGATACGACATTTTGGATTATTGGGGAATAGAAATAAAACGAAAAAATTAACACTTTGTAAATCTCTCACAAATACAAAAGTGTTAACTAAAGAAAATATTTCCCCTCTCGAAATACTAAAGAAAGTGTCTGGAAAAGACTTTAATTTATGTCCAATCTGCAAAATTGGACATTTAATAAGACCTAGTCCAGCATAATAATCTACAATTTCATACCCTCTCAAAATTGCCTCTTTATTGGGGAGGGGGTCTCTATGTCTATTTTACTAAAATTCTATAGAAATTTCAACTTAAAAATTGATATATTTAGGAATATGTAGTAAAATAAGAAAAAAAGAATAAGAGATAAAATTTAAAAAGCCCATAATTCAAGAGGTGATACTGGTGATAAAAGAGGAATATTTTGATTCATTAATTTTTGACATGGGAAATTGTAAAAGATGTATAGAATTAAAAAATAGAAATGGAAAAGACTGTTCTTTAATTAATATATATAAAGATAATAAATTTGCGAAAAAAATCCCATCTATATGGACAGATTGGTATAATAGAATTAATGCTAAAATTATGATTATAGGACAAGATTGGGGTCCATTTGTAGATATGAAGCGACTTAATAGTGAATATTTACAAGAAGAAAATAAAAATAATTGGAGAAGATTAATAGAAACAGAAAAAAGCAGTACAAAGAAAATGTTAACAAAGTATATAGTGGAGTCATCAAAAGGTAAAGTAAACAATTTAGATGAAATATATATAACTAATGCAATTATGTGTGCAAGAAAAGGTACACAATATAGAGGTAATGATATAGATTTAAAAAAATCCACATCTAATTGTAAAGAATATCTAAAAAAGCAGATTGAGATTGTAAAACCAAAAGTTATTCTAACATTAGGGTATTATCCATTAAAATCACTATCAGAATTATATGAATTTAAAATAAAAGATACACTTAAAGCTACAATTCAAAACACACCATTTATAAAAAAAGAAGACTTTACAATAATTCCTTTATACCATCCAGTAGCTCAAATAAAAAAAGAAGAACAACTAGAACAATATAATCGAATATGGGAACACTATTAAAATTCCGCAGTTTGTGCAATTAAACTAAACGAACTAAGTTCTAATTGCCAAGAGCTTCTAGTGGAGTTTTTCTTTGAACTTACTTCGTTTAATTTCTTATTCATTTGT
>CAKPKI010000154.1 GCA_934167135.1 uncultured Clostridia bacterium | reverse complement strand
CATTCCTAAGTCTTTTGTACTTCTTATATCTTTAGCAATAATACTTAGACACGTATCTGATAATTTATCATTTTCTATTTCTTCAAGTATATAATTTACCGTTATTTCTACTATGTATGTCATTCTTCCAAGTGCATACCTTTCAGCTGATATTATTATTTGTTCATAGTCTGTCATGGTTAGTCCTCCTTTTTATTAAATAGCTTGTCTAAATCTTCTTTAGAAGCTATTGTTAACCAATACATTACTAACAATACTACTACTCTTAAAATTGGTATAAAGCAAAATGTATACCACATTCCTTTCTGCCCTTCTTTTGTATATTTTTTATAATCTATTTCATTTCTATTATGTAATAATGTTCTTATCACTCTACTTGAAACAAAGTATATTATTAAAAATACTATTGTGCTTTTTATGTAATATCCTAACATTTTATTTTTCCTCTCTTTCTTCTATTAGTTCTTGCAAATTGTCAATAAAATATGATAACATTTGCATTTCTCCTATTTTTTCTTTGTTTTCATAATACTTTGATAAATCTTTATTAACATCATTTATATATTCATCAACTTGTTTATCTAATTTACTATATTCTTTTTGTATTTCTTTGATTTTGTCTTTTATTTTTTGAACTGGAATATAACTATTATCTAAATCTATTCCTGCTATAACGTCTGATAATGATTTATCATATTTATATTTTAATTCTTCGTTCTCTTTTAACAATCCTACAATTTTAGCATTTGCAATGTCTAAATCATTTTGCAATTTGTGTGTATCATTATCCCATTTTTCTTTCAATTCTTTATTTTCTTTTTCTTGTCTTCTAAATTGTCCTTTATATGAATTTAATGTGTTTTGTAATTTGTTGAAATCCTTTTGTTTATCATTTAATATTGCTAATTCATTTTTTTGATTTTCTATTTTTTCCGTTTTATTCTCATTCTCTTTTAATACTCTTTTATAATCTAATAAAATATGTTCTAAATTCTCTAAATCTTCTTTATAATAAAGTCCTGTTCTAAAGTCTGAATGCATTGAATTTAAAAAACAATAAGCATTATTTATTCTATCTTCTATTCTATTTTCTTTCACTTAAAACACCTCCTAAAACATTCCCATCGCTCTAAATATCTCGATAGCCTCTTGCCTGTTTTTTTGTTCTTCTTGTTGTTTTAATAACGCTTCTTTATATTCTTTTCTACTTTTCAATAAATCTATTAAACAATCTAATGTCTTTATTTTCATTCTATCTTCTGTATCATCATAATTTTCACCTAACGCCATTATTACAACAGAAGCACTATTTCCATAATTTATTTTATCTTGCAAACAATTTCTAGTTTCTTTTATCAATTCATAATCTTCATCGTTTAAACTTTCCATAAAGCCATCTACTAATTGCAATAACGGTGTTAATCTATCTGCTAATATTTGTATTTTTATTTTTTTATCTTCTATCTCTGTTTTTTCTTTCATTATGTATCACTCCTCTCTAAATTTTATAATTCATATTCATACATTGTTGGTATTTCATATTGTAAACAAATATCATGTTCTATTCTACACCCTCTAGCTTTTTCCCATCCGCTCATAAACATTACAACATCTGCTTTTGATATTTCTTTTATTGATTTTGATAAATAGTATATTGCTGGATTGCAACTTTTAGGTGCTTCATCTGTAAATATTGTATCTATAACTTGCCATCCTAAATCCTCTAATATTTTTATTACTTTTTGTCTTTCTAATCTTATTTGACTTTCTTTCTTACCATTCATTGGTTGACTTATCATTACTTTCATATCTTATTTACTCCTCTCCAACTCTGTTAAAATTCTATCAATAGCATAGCAATAAGGATAATTTCTATTGCCCATGCCTTTTAAAATATTTGACCAGTCTTTTAATATTTTTTTGTTATATTCTAAATCATCATTGTATTGTTTATGTTCTATATAATACTTATACCAATATTCGCTTTTTTCTGTTGAAGTCATAATTTTATCTAATATTTCAGTTATAGCTTCTTTTAATTTTCTATTTTCATTATCTAGTTCGTGATTTGTCGTCATAACCCAACAATTTTGTAAAGTATTTTTTGTTTCTTTAGATATTTCCTCTTTACTCATATCTTATTTACTCCTCTCTTCTTCAAGCATATTCATATATACTTGCTTTTTTTCTATTTGCTCATTTAAGCTTTGTTCTAACAACTTTATTTTTTCATCATCTCTACTTGTAACTGTTATTGTTATTAACAATGCAACCCAAATTATTGTAACGCATATTAATATCGCTATATTTTCTATTGTTTTATTCATCTTCTTTTACTCCTTTACTATGTTGTTGTTAGTCACTTTGTGTAGTGGTTTTATACTTAAATCACTTATAGATAAATTGTTATATGCTAAGCATCCATACACATGTACCCATATCCATATTTTCCCCACATCTATCACTTCACATTTGAGTGATATTTTTGAATTGTATGCTCCAGTTGTATTCCAATACAATATGCTACCAAGTTTTATATCTTTTTTTAACATATCTATTCTCCTCTTAATAACTCTGAGTTATCGGCTTTCTGTATCAAATTACATACTTTGTCTTTGCTTATATTTCCTTTTGTATTTTTTATTAGGTCTATTATTGTTTCTTTAAAATTAATTATTGAAGAATCTATATTATTTTGAATTAATTTATCTGTGTTTTTTAATTGCTTATCTACTTCTAATTGTTTGATTTTATAAGTGTTTAATAAATCATTAATTTTAAATAATTCCTCTTGTTTTTCATTCAGTTTTGTTTGTAATTTATTTATTTTATTTTTATTTTCCTCTTCTCTTAAATTCCTCTAATGTTACTAATGCTCCATCATATAATAATTTGTATTTGTGTTCTTCTTCTAACTTTAATTGTAATTGTTCATTTGCTTGCTTAACTTCTCTTATTTCTTTATATCCATTTAGCAAATATTGTTTTAAATCTGGAACTTTTATTTGTTGCACATCTGGTAACATTTCTTCTATAATCATTTCCTTTGTTTCTTTTTTATTAAATAATTTAATTAGTCTCATCTTCTCCACCTGCTTTTCTGGCATTTTCAATTAACTTTTTAATTATGTTTGTATAATATCGCTGTTCCGGTCTTAATAACTCTGCAAAATTTTCTAGATCATTTAGTTCTTTTTCTTGCTTATTTGTTTTAGA
>CAKPKI010000153.1 GCA_934167135.1 uncultured Clostridia bacterium | reverse complement strand
TTTTACTGCTGTTTCTATTTCTTCTACTTTTTCTACAAACACTTCTTTAAACTCATTATCTTTAGTCAATACTTTAAATCTTTCATTTGATACTTCAAATTCTTCTTCCTCTTCTGGTATTCTTTGTAATTCTTTATCTTGTAAATTTAATTCTTTATACTTGTTTGTTGCTTTTACTAACATTCTTTTCTCCTCTCTTTCTCCTTTTCGGTTTATAATAAAAACAGATGTCGTAGTTTTTGCAACCGTTACATCTGTTTTTCATACAATATTTAAAATTTTCTTTCATCATCTTTTGCTCTTTTCTCATAAGTACTATAAAATATGTAATTTATATATACTTTGTACTACTTATAAATATAAAATTAGAACTTGCTAGGAAAGTTCTTTTATTTTTTTATTCTTTCTATTATAAAAGGAGGTTATTGATATCAGATTTTATATCATTAGTTACCTAGCATATTAATAATATAATAGCAGACATTTAAAACATCAACTCTTTTTTGGGTTTATGTCACTTCTTTTATTTGTGGCAATTTTACTGTTCTTATTATACTATATATTTTTATATAATAATACGACATTTTGACGACATTTTAACGACATTTATAAATTTAACATTTTATTTGTTGCTTTTTCTATTATTCTTTGAATATGTCTGTTGCTTCTTGTTTGATTAAATAATTGAAAATATAAATTAGTTCCAATATCCTCAGCTGTTCTTCCGTCGATATAGTATGCTATCAATATTTCTCTTTCTTTATACTTTAATCCATCTAGTCTGTCTCTAACAGCCTCAACTTTTTCTCTTAGTTTTCTTACTTCCGCTTCTAAGTCGGCTATTTTTTGTTTAGTATCTTCTCTTCTTTCGTCATTCTTTTCAATTTTATCTAATACTTTGTTGCTTATTTTGTTTTTACTATGTATATCTTGATTGATTCCGAAACTTGATGTTGTACTTGTTTCAAAATCATTTATCTTTAAATTTATTCTTGCTGTTCTTAATTCTTTAAGTTTTATATTTAATTTTGCTTTATTTTCTTTATACTCTTTTAATAGTATTATAAATTCTTCTTTATTCATTCGTTCCTCCTTTTTAATCTTCTAAATAGTTATTGTCTAAATATACATATCCAAAGTCAATACATAAAATAATTATAATCCAAACTATCCAAAATCCTTCACTAGCATTTTTGACTAGACTTTCTTTTGTTTTTATTATATTTTCAATTGTATTATTTTTAGAAAATTCATTTTTATTTATTGTATTGTTATCTATATCTGTGAATAGCGTCCCTTCAAATTCAAGCGGTATCACATAATATTGATATCTAATGTTTGTTTCACTATTCTTTGTTTCTTTGTAATTCTCATTGTTAAATTTAATTTTTTCATAATCAAAATCCACTCCTAAAAAATTGAATTTTTCAGTATTAAACTCCTCTTCACTTACATAATCCCATGTCCAATACACTTCTGTTGTATAGTATGTTTGTGTTGTGTTTCCAACTCTTCTTTTATGTGCAACTTGCCTTGTATGTCTTGTGTACTGTTCTTTTACTTTTCTTATCTTAAAATATTTTCCATCAATATCTTCAATTGAAACTCCCTCTACAGCTTTTACCGTTCCTTGAGCTAATGTGTATCTTACATTGGTTTTTATTGCATATTTAAACATTTTTTCATCATTATTTATCTTTAAAGCTTTATAGTATTTTTCGTTTGATTCATTTACATTGTTTTTTATTAATCCACATATTAAGAAACCTAATCCAACCAAAACTAATGTTATTGCTACCGCAACTAATGTTTCTCTAATTGTAATTGTAAAATCTTCAAAGTACATTTTTGCACCTCTATTCTTTAAACAAATTTTTAGGTGCATCTTCAGAAGTTTCACATTCTAAGTATGTATTATCTAATTTCTCATATCCAATCAAATTTAAAATCAAATTATTAGGAAATGCTTTTATATGTTTATTATATTGTTTAACTTGTATATTATAATTATTTCTATGTTGTGCTATTAAATTTTCTGTTACTGCTAATTCTGTCATCAATGTTTTATAATTTTCATTGCTTTTCAATTCAGGGTACTGTTCTGAAACTGAATTTATCAATACTTCCGCTTCTTCTACTTGTCCATTGTTTGCTTTTGTCCTTGCTTCTATTATTTTTGACATTGTTTCTTGTTCATATTTGTTGTAATTCTCTACTGTATCTACTAAATTACAAATTAAATCTTCTCTTCTTTTTTCTTGAATATTTATACTAGATTTGCTTTCCTTGATTTGTTCTTCTAAGTTTATTGCTGTATTATTTTTTTCTATAAACATTCCTACGCCAATTAAAATTATTCCTAAAAAACTTCCTATACCAATTAATACTTTTTTCATTCTTTCTTCCTTCTTTCTATTAAATATCTATATATTACATTCTCTACTTTAGCTAATGCTTCATAATTGCTTATATATTTTCCATCGTGTCTGTGTTTCATTGTTGCTCTTATTATCTTTATTTGCTGATTATACTCTCTTCTATATATTTCTGCTAATTTGTTTTTGCTTAATCCCGCTTTCCATTTTTCTATTATTTCTTTGTCTCTCATTTACTACACCTCTTGTGTAGTATGCTCTTTTATTTGTTTTATATTTTCTTTGTTCTTCTCTTATAATATTCTTTTACCCACTCTTTATTGTGAATCGGTGTTGTTAATTGTTCTGACGTTAGATCTATTTGTTTATCTTTTTCTTCTATTAATGATAAAACTGTTTCTATTGCTGTATTTAATTCTAAAGCCTTATAAATTCTCCCTATTTTCCAACCACCACATCTACTATCTATTTCTAATTTATCTCTTTGTATTTCATTATCTTTAAAACTTTTTAATATTTCTATTGCTTCTCCTTCTGTCATTTACTATTCACCTCTCTTGCTTTATTTTCAAAATACTGTTTTATTAGTTTATGAGTGTCTTTCTTTATAACATTATATATATTCTTTTCTTTTATCTCTTTCCACTCTTCTTCTGTTAACAATACTCTTTCTGCTATTTCTTTAATATCTTTTAACATCTCTAATTCTTCTTTTAACTCATCTCTCTCATCAGCAATCTTCATTATTGCTTCAAATAATCTTTTTGCTTCACCATTAAGCTTTTCTGGTCTTACCCATTGTAACTCATCTAATACCTTCTTTGCTTGTTCATTTGTCATATAACCACCTCAATT
>CAKPKI010000152.1 GCA_934167135.1 uncultured Clostridia bacterium | reverse complement strand
AAACTGCATAGAATTTCTAAAATTTCTCCATGCACATTCGTCACTTCATTCAAAGCTTATATTTCAAGGATTTCTTTTGAAGATTTTATCAAAACCATTATACAGCAACTATGAGGGTATTATTAATAACACCCTCATTTTTTTATAAAATATTCAATTATTTTATCTATTACGCTTTCATTTTCTTGTTTAATCAATGTTTGTGTAGTTTCAACATTATCAGATTTATCTAAATCAATTGGAGTTCCTGATTTTTTTTGCATTCCTAATTGTTCTGTTGCCTTTTGTTGTATACTATTCCAATCTAATGAACTTTCTACTTCTTTTATGCTTTTTTCTACTTGTCCATTTTCTTTTTCTATAACTGCTAATTTGTTATCTAATTCTTTTTTTTGATTAAACATTTCCATTATTGTAATTTCTCTATAACTTACAGTAAGTAACATCCCAAAAATAGCAATTACAGTTATCATTTGTATTGCTCTACTTTTTCCTTCTTGCACATTTTTACTTTTTGTCTTTTTATTTTTTTTATCTTCTTTTTCTAATTCTTTTTTTTGAGTAACTTTTTTTGTAGTAACTCTTGTTGTTATATAATCTGGTTCATATTTTCTTGGACTTGTTCCATATTGATATGAATTTTTTGGCATGTTTCTCACCTCCCTATAGATAAGAAAATATTTCTTATTCTATTTTCTTATGTAATTTATTCTTTTTCAAAGATTCTTAGTTTTGCACTTTTTGATCTTGAATTTTCTATTTGCTCTTCTTCAGTTGCTATTATCGGTTTTTTATTTATAATTTTTCCTTCAGATTTTGCTCCACATACGCAATATGGTAAATCTTTTGGACATGTACACTTTCCTTGTGCATATATAAACGCATTTTTTACTGCCCTATCTTCTAATGAATGAAAGGTTATTATACACAATCTTCCACCTTTTTTTAGATGTTTTATACATTTTTGCACAGTTTCATATAGTGGTTTTATTTCATTGTTTACTTCTATTCTTATTGCTTGGAATGTTCTTTTTGCAGGATGTCCATCTTTTTTTGCAAATGCTGGAATTGATTTTTCTATTATTTTTACAAGTTCTTCTGTTGTTTCAATTTCTTTTGTTTTTCGATATATACATACATTTTTCGCGATTTGCCTAGAAAAATGTTCTTCTCCATATTCGTAAATAATATCTGCAAGTTTTTCTTCTGAATATTTATTTACTACTTCTTTGGCAGTTAAATCCTGAGTTTTATCCATTCTCATATCTAGTTCATTATTTCCTAAATAACTAAATCCTCTTTCTCTTTCATCTAGTTGATATGATGAAACTCCTAAATCTAACAAAATTCCGTCTACTTTTTCTATTTCTAAATTTTCAAGTATTTCTTCAATTTCATCATGGTTCCCATGTATGTATTTTACATTTTTAAATTCTTTTAAATTTTCACTTGCTGCTTTTAATGCTTCTGTATCTCTATCAATTCCAATAAGAAGCCCTTCAGGCGATAATTGTTTTAAAATTTGCTTGCTATGTCCTGCTCCACCTAAAGTTCCATCAACATATATTCCATTTTTTTTTATATTTAGACCTTTTATTGTTTCTTCTAACAATACTGGTTTATGCTTAAATTCCAATTTACACCTCTCTATATAATTGTTTTTACAGCTGAAGTTTTGTTTTTGCCTCAGCTGTTCTTTTCTTTTGTTTTTTGGAATTTTGTCTTATGTATTTTTGTCTTTTGTGTGATTTCTTTTGTACTTTTTTCTTTAGTATTTTTATATAAACTTTTGCAAGTTATATACCTAACATTGTCATATTTTCTGCAATATCATCTACTGAAATATTTTCATCACATTTTTGCCAAATTTCTTTATCCCAAATTTCTAATCTTGTTCCAACTCCTATTATTATAGCATCTTTTTCTAATTTTGCTGATAATCTTAAATTAGCTGGTATTAAAAATCTTCCTTGTTTGTCTATTTCACACTCTGTTGCTCCTGATAAAAAAAATCTAACAAAGTTTCTTGCGTTTTTGTCTGATAGTGGAAGTGATTTTAATTTTGCTTCAAAATTCAACCATTCATTTTGTGGAAATACAAATAAACATCCATCTAATCCTTTAGTTATAATAAACTTTTCTCCCATATCTTGCCTTAATTTTGCTGGCATTATTAGTCTTCCTTTTGGGTCTAAAGAATGTTCGTATTCACCAATTAACAATTGAATTTCACCTCATTTCTTTTTCTACCACTTTACTCCACTTCTTACCACTTCGATACCATAATAATACATTTCACTTTATTTTGCAAGTGTTTTTTATAATTTTTTTTATTTTCTATTACAATATAATATTTTTTAAACATTTTATAAGATAATCAATTTGTTCAAAAGTATTAGTATCTCCAAAAGTTGTTCTTATAGCAGAATTTACATATTTTTCTTGAATATTAATTGCAGTTAAAACATGAGATGGTTTTGTATTTCCAGAAGAACAAGCAGAACCACTTGACACACATATGCCATTTTCATCTAATTTAAAAATTATCTCAGATGAATTTACACCTTCAAACGAAATATTTGCATTACCAGGTAAACGATTTTCCATTCCGCCATTTATTTTAAATCTTCCTGGCAATTCTTTTTCTAATTTTAATATATAATAATCTCTTAATTTTTTCAAATATTTAATATGAGTAGTTAAATTTTTATTGGCTAGCTCACATGCTTTACCTAATCCAACTATTCCAGAAACATTCTCTGTTCCCGCTCTTCTATCTCTCTCTTGATGTCCTCCATTAATGTATTTTTCTACTGATATTCCATTTTTTATATATAATGCACCTATTCCTTTTGGAGCATTTATTTTGTGACCTGATAATGACAACATATCTATCCCTATTTTTTTTACATCAATTTCCATATTTCCTATTGCTTGAACTGCGTCTGTATGGAAAACTATATTATTGTAATGTGCAATTTCAGCTATTTCTTTAATTGGCTGAATTGTACCAATCTCATTATTTGCTGTCATTATACTTATTAGTATTGTTGTTGGTTTTATTGATTTTTTTAATTCCTCTAATTTTATTACACCATTCTCGTCAACACCTATATATGAAATTTCAAATCCCTGTTTTTGTAAAGTCTTACAACTTTCTAATATAGCTGGATGTTCTATTTTTGATGTTATTATATGATTTCCTTTTTCTTTATTTGCATATGCAAACCCTTTTAATGCTGTATTATCACT
>CAKPKI010000151.1 GCA_934167135.1 uncultured Clostridia bacterium | reverse complement strand
AGCATTAGATATATTAAATATGAAAAATGAAACAGAAAAATTTTATAATATTTTCTGTCAAATGACCCAGAGTAAAAATGGAATGTGGGAACAACGTTTTTACACAGATGGAAAATTAGCTCCATCATGGGGATATCAAGTAGATGAAACAGCAAGTGTTGTTTTTGGTGTATATTCACATTATGAATATACAAAAAATGAGGAATTTTTAAAAATAAATCTTCATATGTGTGAAAATGCAGTAGAATTTCTGAAAAGATATGTAAAAGATTTAATTGAACAAACAGGTAAATATGCTATAAGTTATGATATTTGGGAAGAAAATGATAGAGGAATACATATGTACTCTTTAGCAAGTATTTATTCTGCGTTTGATAGCATGAGAAAAATATATAAAGCATTGGGAAAAAAAGTATCTGACTTTGAAAATAACAGACTAAAAGAAGAAAAGATTCAAAAAAATATTAATGAAATGGCAGAATTACAATTAAAAGTAAAAGAATTAATAGAAGAAAAATTGTATGATGATAATAGAAAATCTTATGTAAGAAATTCAGAAGATAGAAGAATTGATATTAGTTTGTTAGGGGCAGTATATCCATTTAATGTATTTTCTGCTAAAGAAAAGAAAATATTGAATACAATAGAAAATATAAATTTAACAATAAGGACATATACTGGTGGATATCAAAGATATGAACATGATGGATACAGAGGTGGAGCTCCATGGCCAATTTCGAATTTATGGATGACTTTGTATTATCTTGAAATTGGAGAAAAAAAGAAAGCAAAGGAGACTTTTGACTTTGTGCTAAAAACAGTAGGTCAACACGGCTTTTTGGGAGAACAAATAGATAATAATACATTGAAACCTAATTGGGTAATTGGATTAGGTTGGTCACATGCAATGTTTATAATTGTTTTGGAAAAATTTAAAATAATAAAATAATAAAATAATACTTGTAGTAAAAAATAAAGTATGATATATTAAGAATAATAATGTCGAAAAATAGGGGATAAGAATGAAAGTTATAGAATTATGTAAAAAATATAGACATTTATTGTTAATATTCTCAGATATAGCAATAATTGTAATAAGTTATTTAATAGCATTTTTGTTTTTAGATGTTCAGATTACAGATTTTGGATATTTTGCAAAAGAAATGTGCATAGCAGTAGTAATATATGAAGTCTTATTAAATCTCTTACAAATGTATAACAATTTAATAAGATATGAAATTGGAAAAGATTATATAAAATACTTAGCTTCTGGTTGTTTATCAGCAATAGTAATGATTATAATTAGTAAGATTTTTAAATTTGAATATTTTGAAATAAGAATAAATATATTATCAGGAATATTCATATCAGGTATGTTTGTATTGTATCGAATTGTAGGACGATCTGTATTATCAGAAATTTCTATATACAATAGAATAAAGAATATTCCTAGAAACATTCAAGTTGAAAATTTATTAATTATTGGAGCTGGAATGGGAGCTAAAGAAATAATATTAGCTATAAATAATACAATGAAAAACAAATATAATATTGTTGGAATTATAGATGATAATCCCAATAAGTTAAACAAAAATATATTAGGGATAAAAGTATTAGGAACAAGATGTGACATACCAATTATAGTAAAGGAAAAAGATGTAAATATAATTTATTTAGCAATAGATAATATAACACAAAAAGAAAGAAAAAATATAATTGAAATTTGCCAAACAACAGGAATAAGAACAAGAGTATTACCAAGTACTGAAGAAATAATAAAAAAAGGTGGAATAATGAATAATCTTAGAGATGTCGAAATTGAAGATTTATTAGGAAGAGATACAATAAAATTAGATAATAAAAATATTGCAGATTTAATAAAGGGAAAAAATGTATTAGTTACAGGTGGAGGAGGCTCAATAGGTTCTGAACTTTGTAGACAGATAATAAAATATAACCCAGCAAAATTAATAATCTTTGATATATATGAAAACAATTTGTATGATATACAAATGGAGCTAGAATCACACTATAGTAAAAGTAAGATTGAAGCTATAGTTGGAAGCGTGAGAGATAAAAAAAGGTTAAATAAAGTATTTAAAGAATATTCACCTCAAATAGTTTTCCATGCAGCAGCACATAAGCATGTTCCGTTAATGGAAAATAGTCCACTTGAAGCAATAAAAAATAATGTTTTTGGAACTTATAATGTTGCTAATTGTGCAGATGAATTTTGTGTTGAAAGATTTGTTTTAATTTCAACAGATAAAGCCGTAAACCCAACAAATATAATGGGAGCAACTAAAAGGTTATGTGAAATGATAATTCAAGCCAAAAATAAAATAAGTAATACGGATTATGTTGCTGTAAGATTTGGAAATGTTCTAGGAAGTAATGGTTCTGTAATACCATTATTTAAAAAGCAGATTGCAGAGGGAGGACCGGTAACAGTAACTCATAAAGAAATAACTAGGTTTTTTATGACAATACCAGAAGCTGTAGGATTAATATTGCAAGCATTAACATATGCAGAAGGTGGAGAAATATTTGTGTTAGATATGGGAAAACCAGTTAAAATATATGATTTGGCAATAAGTTTAATAAAGTTATCAGGATATGAACCTGGAGTAGATATTCAAATACAATTTACAGGACTTAGAAAAGGTGAGAAATTATACGAAGAATTATTAATGAAAGAAGAAGGATTAGTTGCTACTAAGCATAATAAAATATTTGTTTCGAAACTTACAGACATAAAAATAAAAGATGTAGAATCAAAATTAAAGATTTTAGATGGTATAAATGATGATGATGATGATATTATTAATGAAATAAAGCAAATAATAAAAGAAGTGGTTCCAACATATAAAGAACCAGAAGAAGTTAATAAAAAAGTAAAAATAGAAAAAGTGCAAACACAAGAACCAGAAAATGTATATACAGAAGAATATATGTTACAAGGAAAGGTATGCTAAAAATGGAAAATAAAATGAATGTTAGATTTTCGCCCCCAGATATAGGGGAAGCTGAAATAGAAGAAGTTATAGATGCAATAAAATCTGGATGGATTACAACAGGACCAAAAACAAAATTATTTGAGCAAAAAATAACAGAATTATGCAAAACAGAAAAAACCTGAAGAAAAATTCTTAAAAAAGGTATTTAAGTAATGGGATTTTTTATAGAAGATATAAATATATTTTATTTAACTCTTTATGGTGGAATAGTAATAGGGCTATTATTTGATTTTTATAG
>CAKPKI010000150.1 GCA_934167135.1 uncultured Clostridia bacterium | reverse complement strand
ATATACGGTTGAAGTTGTTACGGCAAGGTCATATGCAATGCTTTCAACAGATTCCGCCATGTAAAAGCGCCCGACAAATATATACCTTTGGCGTTTCGTCAAACCGTTGAGATATTCATTGATTAGCATTCCGATCCTCTTGGCTTCATATTCGCCATTCACGGAGTCGTTACTTGCCAATATACTTTCACACTCTTCAAGAGACACAGTCAGTTCCGAAGGAATCCTCTTTTTTCTTGTTTTTTCTTTATAACGATTGATTGCAACACGCCGCATGATCTGAGCAATAAATGCCGGAAAAACGACCGGTCTTGTCGGAGGAATCGCATTCCACACTTCAAGATATGTACTGCTTTGGCATTCCTCGCTGTCCAGCCGATCATCAAGAATGTTGTAAGCAATCCCGAAAAGGAATTGACCATATTTTATATCCGTTTCCTTGATGGCTCGTTCCTCTCGTCGCCAATACATCTCAATGATTTTCTCATCGCTGACTTTTATGTGAGTCTTGTCTGAGTGCTTTGACATTTCCGCTCCTTTCCAGCTTTGCTTTCTGTCGATATATAAGTATTATAACATATTTATTGCTGAAAATCCACAAAGATGTGGTTAAATATTTCTTATATCCCTCAATAGCCACATCATCGCACCTTTTTATGTAAGATGCGATGATGTGTTGCGCTTAATTAGCGATCAGTAAGCGCATCATTTTTCTCAAATCACTTAAAGTCAACGTAAAAACTCCCAACGGATTCTGGTAATGAGGGATTATATGCGCTTACAATAATCAGGTAAGGTATTTCTGCTTCAAAATACTTCCTCAATCTCGAATTAAACACATATTCCCCCTCCTCATCAATATAATCGTCATTGCACAAACTTTTGTAACTGCTCGTCACCGATTCGTCATCATCTTCTCGAACTTGATAACATGCGACCGGGGAGCTCGGATCTATGATATACAAAAACGTATCAACTTCTGAGGTTACGCGCATTGTTAAATCTCGCGATGTGGTATATGTGTAAGTCATTATTTTTACATTGTTCTGTGAGAAGCTCCATGTCAACCCCATCGTATAATTTGTGAGACTATAGATAGCATCATAATTATCGTAGCTGTACGTTGGAATAATTGCCAGTCTTATGTCTCCCGATTGGGTGCTTGTATTATAGAACCTAACGCGAATTCTATAGGAAACATTTGATTGAAAATTAAAACTTATAAGCGCATTTCGCTTATAACCGTCATCATCATTATGAGCCAATCTTGTTCCTTCCATATTGTATACCTCAAGATAACCGTCATGAGACATGGTGTTTGCTCCAAAAGTTTGAATGACTCTGTTTCCCCCGATTGTAAATGAAACAATGAAATCTTTATATCCTACATCAGAACTTATTGTCATTACTCTCTCTGTATATCGAGCACTTGCGGGCACTGATAATTTTAAAGTATTCGAAGCAGCTTCGACAGCCTTTGCAGCATTTAATCGTCCACCTGACACACAAAGATCTGTTAAAGATGTTTTCTGGTCAGTAGTATAATTGATCATATGCTTTATATCTGAAGGGTTCAATGATTGTCTTATAGACATCATAAGAGCAGCAACCCCAGTAACATAGGGCGTCGCCATCGAGGTTCCGGACATCTTGCCATAATTTCCGTTACGTAGTGTGCTGTAAATATCAGTTCCCGGAGCGAAAACATCCACTGTGGTTTTTCCGTAGTTTGATTTGCTGCTTCCAAACAGCCCCCACAAGTTTAAAAAACCATTCCAATTAGATCTTTCATCGTTAGAATCTGATGCTCCAACAGAAATCACATTATCTATCGTAGCAGTAAAGCTCGCTGGATAAAAGCGCGTCGTGTCAGTGTTTTTGTCGTTATTCCCCGCAGCCGCGACAATGAGCCCCGTATAATTTCTAATGGCTGTTTCCATTGCGGCATCATAGGCAGTGCTTCCCAAGCTCATGTTCAGAATATCAATATTCGCTGTCTGAGCGTAGTTGATAGCACTAATAATATACGATGATTGACCATATCCGTTTGAACCCAATACTCTAAGCGAAATAAGTTTAATGTCCCAACAAACGCCCGTTCCTCCAATATAATTATTGCCTTGCGCCCCAATAATTCCGGCAACGTGGGTTCCATGCCCCTTAGGATCGACAAGACTGTCAACATTGATGACCGTGCCTGCTGTATCACCGGTGGTAAAATCGCGGTGTTTGGATGAATAAATTCGATTGACAAGATCCGGATGGTTTGCTTGAATACCCGTATCAACAACTCCAACATGAACAGAAGTTGCTACCGTCGTGCGTGTATCCCACGCGACAGGGGCGTGAATTTTGGGCAAGCCCCATTGTTCGCTATATTTTTCATCATTTGGAGTAGCACACATGCCCACTCGATAATCGGGACCAACATACAGAAAGTCCTCATTGCTTTCTAATCTCTTTATAGCCGCCAACACTTTTTCTTTGCCTTTATCTGCCAGCTCAATGTATAGTATACTTCTAAATGACTCTACCTTTTCATCGGTCATTTTCTCAAGGGATGAGACATCATTGGTAGAGTTGTTATTGGCGTCGTCAGTGATGCCAGAAACATCAATAATGGGCAATGTCTTTCCCATAGAATTATCCGCTGACTGACTCATCGCTGTACTGGCTTCGAGCTTTGTTTTTACTGTTTCGGCTGTCGAGGCAGTCAAATTATCAACCTTGGCAATGTTGATCCCCTCAAAATCATTCTTAGTGTAAGTCTTAAACTTTCTTGTTTCTCTTTTGCTTAGAACAATCAATAAAGCGTTATCAGCAAAATCATCTTCTATCGTTGCGGCAGAATACACCTTTTGATCCGCTACTGCAGTCGTTGCATCACGATCTGCCGCGCCAGAAGAAAAGACAATTGCATTCGGCAACAATGAAAAAGTAATAATCAGTAGCAACAAAAACGACGTAATTTTCAGTAATCTGTGCCTCATATAATCTTCTCCTTTGTTTTTAATGTTTGCCGATTGTAAAAGAATGATCCAAAGCCTCACCAAAAAACAGAAAAATCATGCGGACGTGAGCGAGCGACGATTTCCTTTTTTCTGTTTTTGGTGTTGACAACTCACTTTCCCCGACTTTTACAATCGGCTGATTTAGTGTTGATTGTGAATATCGCGTATACTTCTTATGTTGGCTCTACTCAGTATTCCCGCAACATACGCCTGCTCAAGGGTGTACATCTCTCCGTCTTTCCATGCATATATCTCGTTCGCGTCGTTATATCGGATGCGTACTCCCGCAACAGTTACAAAGCAAATGGCCTGAGCGTAAATCGCCTCACTGTCAGAGAACATCATAACAACGCAACC
>CAKPKI010000149.1 GCA_934167135.1 uncultured Clostridia bacterium | reverse complement strand
AAAATACAGTGATTAATGGATTAAAAACAAAGTAATAAATGAAAGGGGTAGCCAAAAATGGAAACCAAATCAAGAAAAATGAAATTTACAGACTTAAAAGATATGTTAAAACAAACAGGAGAAGCTTATGGAGACAGACCAGCATACATTTTTAAAACAGAAGAAAAGGAAAAATTTAAAACAATAACACATGAGAAATTCAGGGAAGAAATCAATGCATTAGGAACAGCATTAATAAAAATGGGGCTAAAAGATAAAAGAATTGCAGTAATTTCAGAAAATAGATATGAATGGGAGCAAGCATATTTATCAATAGCAACAGGAGTTGGAGTAGTAGTACCACTTGATAAAGCATTACCAGATAATGAATTAGAAAATCTAATATTGCGTTCAGAAGTAGAAGCGATATTTTATTCAAAAAAATACAATGATATAATGAACAAATTAAGAGAAAAGAAAAATACAAATTTAAAATATTTTATATCAATGGATTTAAACGAAAACGATAATGGTATATATTCTCAAAAATTATTAGTTGAAAAAGGAAGTAAACTAATAGAAGATGGAGAAAAAGCATTTATAGATGCCAAAATTAATGCTGACCAAATGGGAATAATGTTATTTACATCAGGAACAACAGCAATGTCAAAAGCAGTAATGTTATCACATAAAAATTTGGTGACAAATGTTATGGATATAATTCAAAGATTTGATTTAACAGAGGAAGATAGATTTTTATCATTTTTGCCACTACACCATGTATTTGAATGTACAGTAGGATTTTTATATCCAATATCAATAGGTGGTTCTATAGCATTTTGTGAAGGTGTAAAACATATGGCAGATAACATCAAAGAATTTGATATAACTGCAATGATATCAGTTCCAGCAGTATTTGATATAATTTATAGAAAAGTAATGAAAGCTATAGAGAAAAAGGGAAAACTACAAAATTTAGAAAAAGGAAAGAAAATATCTAACCTTCTATTAAAAGTAAAAATAGATTTAAGAAAGCAATTATTTAAAGAAGTACATGAAAGCCTAGGACCAAAACTAAAATTAGTTGTAACAGGAGGAGCTGCACTTGACCCAGAAACAGAAAAAGGATTTAATGATTTAGGATTTGATGTAGAACAAGGATATGGATTAACAGAAACAGCACCAGTAATAGCAGCAGAAACACCAAAATGTAGGAGATTAGGTTCAATAGGAAAGAAATTTCCAAGTGTGGAAGTAAAAATTGACAATCCAGATGAGGACGGAATTGGAGAATTATTGGCCAAAGGTCCATCAATAATGTTAGGATATTATGAAAATGAAGAAGCAACAAAAGAAGCATTAGATTCTGATGGATGGTTCCATACAGGAGACTTAGCAAAAATTGACAAAGATGGATTTATATACATATCAGGAAGAAAGAAAAGTGTAATAGTTTTAAATAACGGAAAAAATGTATTCCCAGAAGAAATTGAAACATTATTAAACAAAGTAGAAGGAATAAAAGAATCATTTGTTTATGAGAAAAAAGAAGATGACGGAGATGTAAAAGTTTGTGTAAAAATTGTTTATGATAAACAATTAATAAAAGAACTTTATAACATTGAGGGAGAAGAAAAAATAAAGGACTTCTTATGGGAAAAGGTAAAAGATGTTAATAAACTAATGCCTAAATATAAGTATGTTAGAGAGATGATAATATCTGAAGAAGAATTAATAAAAACAACTACATTAAAAATAAAAAGACATGAAGAAATGAAAAAAATATTTAATTAAAAGTAAAAACCAGTTTTATTTTGTGTATAGCCACTTAATAAACTGGTTATTTATTTTAATATTACAAAAATATTACAAATGTAACAAAAATGTAACATAAAATAAAAGGAAAACCCTTGAGCTTTTATACAACCTGATGTATAATAAAAAAGAATATAAATATCTGACTACATAGGAAAAGGAGGAATTTGCATGTCTAGGAGATCTGGCATAGTAAATGTGAGAATGGTTATCACAGAAGAAAAAATATTGTCCAATATAGATAAAGTACAAAAATTAATAAATCCTAAAAGCAAGAAGCAAATAGTTCAATTAGATGATGACATTTATTTTAAAGACTTAATTGAATCTATAAAAGCTTATTTAATAGAATATCCAAAGAAAAAAAACTTCCCAGCAAGTGTATATAAAGCAGCATATGGCTTGGTTGAATATGCTACAACACAATTTGAAGAGAACACAAAAAAAGTAGAAAAATTAATAAAGCAAAGAGAAGATAATGTCATTTTGGCAGGAACATTAAAAGAACTTGTAGAAGCGGTAGAAACAAAAGACCCAGACTGGAAAAAGAAAGTAGAAGAAAATAAGAACTTATTCTCAGAAGATGTTATAGATACATTAAAACTTGTTGGAAAAGACAAAAGTAGAAAGAGCCAAAACTATAAAGATGCAATAAAATTATTGAATGCAAGAGTTAGTAATTTAGAAACTAATTTACATATAGAGATTGATTTAGAAAGAACAGAAGATAGGTCAAAAGCGTTAAGCTATATTGGAATTGAAGTAGCAGATGCATTAAAAGATATTCCAAGACCAGCAAACTTAGTTATAGAAGAAAATGATGATGATGAATTAATAGAAGAAATATCAAATGTAAAAACTGTAGAAGACAAAAAAGTAAAAGAAGAAAAAATAGAAAAACAACATATTGAGGAAGAACCAAATACAGAAAAAGTTAAAAGATTAAGAAAAATAAAAGGTCCTAAAATTAAAACTAAAGAGGAAAACAAAGAAGTTGTTCCAGAAAAAACTATTTCTCAAGTTGTTGCTATGATAGAAACTGACAATACTGAAAAACAAGTAGAAGAAGAAGAACAAGAATTACAAGATTATCAAGAATCTGTTATTGTTGAAAAGAAACCATCATTATGGCAAAAAATTAAAAATAGTAAAATTGGTAGAGCAATTTCATATGTACTTAAAATTAGAATTAGAATTGAATTGCCAAATGCATTGCCAGAAGGCAGAGGAGATGAATAAGAACAAATAAGAAAAATTGAAAATTTTTCTTATTTGTTCCATATATTTTATGAATTTTTTAATAAATTTAAAAATATTGACAAAAAATTCTGAAAATTATTCTAAAAAACTTGACAAAATAGAGAAATCATATTAAAATAGGTAATGTGCTCGCAATGAGATACAAACGGTGGATGTGGCGTAGTTGGTTAACGCGCCAGTTTGTGGCACTGGAGACCGTGGGTTCGAGTCCCATCTTCCACCCCATACTTTATATACTATATTGGGCTGTAGCCAAGCGGTAAGGCACCAGACTTTGACTCTGGCATGCGCTAGTTCGAATCTAGCCAGCCCAACCAA
>CAKPKI010000148.1 GCA_934167135.1 uncultured Clostridia bacterium | reverse complement strand
GCTACACTTATAGATATTAAATTTGTATATACATTTAGTTGTGTAGTCCTGCTAGTAATTTCTTATACATAAATTAATTCCTTTAATACAATTTCTTCTGCTTCATTTTTTAAATTGTTCATCATTCCTACCCAATATAATTGATTAGTATTTTTCATTTCTTCTGTCAAATTATTCTCCTTTTTTAATTGCTCAACTATAAGATCAACTCTTGCTTGTGCTGTTTCTTGTATTTCTTTTAAATGCTTATTGAGAGTTTTGTTCATACACATTATTATATATTCTGCTTTCTTATTTTCTTTTAAAAATTTTAGTCTTAATCTTCCGTATTTATTTAAAGTAATTTTTTCTTCTTTTTCTAAAACTAAATTAGGAATATAGTAATCGCCAACCTTTGTATATTTAATTCCATATTTATTGTCAATATTGTTTTCTTTTAATTCTTTACTTTCCATTTTCAATTCCTCCATTTACTAAATTTTTTAACTAACTTTTTCTCGTTCTTTGACTCTAATTGCTCCAACAATTCTATTTACTTTTTTCTGTGGGAACTTTTTATCATCTGTAACTAGTTCAACTAATTTAAAAAGCTTTTCTCCATTTTCATTTATTTCATCTATTGTAAGATATTTTTTCTGATAACCTTTTTGGAATTCATCTAATCTTGCAATCTCGTAATAAGATACTTCATAATAATCATTTAATTTGTCGATATAATCTCGTAATTCTTGCTTGTCCATCATAATTGTTGTTCTAACATCTTTACCTTTTTCATCTGCAATAGTCATATCAAACATTCCGTTTTGCATTAATTTATATATTGCTTCTATAAATGTTTTTCTTAGTTTGATATTAACTAATTTATAATTACTTTTTTTGTCTCTATCTACAGTGATACTTTCTAAAAATTTTGATATAAATTCCTGTTTTTCTTCTTTGCTTTTATTGTTCCATTCTGCTATCAGCATATCGTAAAATTTATTAGAACAAATTAACTTTTCTTTTTCTACATCTCTATCTGCCATTAAATGTTGTGGAGAAAAAGTTTGCTTACTTAAGTCAATGGCTGCGATTCGCTTTTGTTCAAGCAAATTCAGCTTTTCATCAACTTCTTTATATTCTTTTGAAAATTCCTCTACATCAACAATTTCTTTTAAATATGCTTCTTTTATTCTGTTCTTTCGACTTTGTAATGATGATATTTCTTTATCTATTTTGGCTGTATTTCGTTCTTTCTTATCAGCTAAAACAGGATAAAAGTATTTCTTTACTGTCATATCATATTCAATTAAGTCCATTATCATTGGCATTACCTGTTCTTCAATTAAATCTTCACGAAGATAAATTTTACAATCTGTGCAATGGTAATACATATATTTTTTCTTTTTACCACCAGTTCCTTTACATTGCATTATTTTGCCACATTTTGGGCATATCATCTTCTGCATAAAGATATAAACTCTGTCTCTGCAATATGCTCTCTGATTTTTCTCTTTTTGAATTTGAACATCTTCAAACATTGCTCTTGTTATTATTGGTTCTACAACATTATGATATATTACAGGCTCTTTTCCTTGTTCTTTTGCAACTCTTTTAAATCTTTCATAATCTCCTACATAAATTCTGTTATTGATTATTTTTTCGATTTTAGAATCTTTCCATTTCATTGGACTTAAAACTTTTTCTTCGTTTAGGATATTAGCTATTGTTTGATAACTTTTGCCTTGTAAATACAGATTAAATATTCTAATAATTATATCTTTTGTAGTTTCATCAATTATCACTTTCTTTGTTTCATCTCTTTTGTAACCTAGTGGGCAAGTTCCGTGGAATATGTCCACATTTTATAGCACCTGTTAGACCGAATTTTGTTCTTTCGCTTACTATTTCAATTTCTAATTGTGATAAAACTGTTAGCATACGGACAAAAAATCTACCGATTAGCCGTGCTAGTATTTACATCATCACGGTCGCAAACAAGATAGCAATGATGTGTTTCTAAATCTGATATTAAAACCTCTAAATCTCTTACAGACCTTGTAACTCTATCTAGTTTATATGCAATAATATAATTAATTTTACCTGCTCGCATATCTTCTAGCATTTGCTGAAAAGCTGGTCTGTGTTCCATATCTTTGGCTGATATTCCTGCATCCTTATAAACTTTGTAAATCTTATAGTCCTTATACTCACAAAGTTGTTTTAACTTTTCCTCCTGTTCTCCTAAACTAAATCCTTCCCTTGCCTGATCTTCTGTACTTACACGAATATAAATTCCTACAACTTTTCTTTCTTCATTCATTACAACATTACCTCCTTCTTTTAATGAATAATAGAAAGACACCAAAAAAAGTGCCACATAGCATATCGGGTTAGCTATTGACACTTTAGAATTTTATATTTATTGTTTTAACTATCTCTATTTTTATTTTAAATATAATTAATAAATCAATATAGTACAATTTTTTAAAAACTCTAAAATATCAATGTTTTGACTTGCTATGTTATGTATTCATTAAATTTTGATAGTGGATATTTGTTTTCCAAACTATCTATGTAAAAGTAATCTTGCTCATTAAAGAATAAGTACAGTTTATCTTTAATAATTACTCTGTGTGGCTCTACATACGCTAAATTGGTATGTTCCACAATTCTTAAGATACCATTGATAATTTCTGGCTTAACCTTTTTCATTTTGCAAGTCCATTCAATTTTAGAGAGTAATTCTTTACTCATATTGATTTCTTTTTTTATTATATGTAACATAATACCACAAAAACCTCCTTTTTTCAATATTTTTGGTCAAAAAAAGACCGTTTCTTTTGAAACGGTTTAAGATTTTTGTGTTCATCAAAATTTTTATTATCTTGAAATTAATCTGTATCAAGACTTTCAAAAAGTTCGACGAAAACTCGCTTTGGTGGACAGGGAAGGATTCGAACCTTCGTACTCGTATGAGAACAGATTTCTTACTACTATAGTTTTCACTACCCTATATTGGTTTGTAGTCTGGACTTTCTCTTCATCTTTTCAGATGCCAGGTGTAAAGTCTCTACACTCGAAATTTCTTTCTAGCTCGGGATTATCATCAGCATTTTTGTCTGTTAAGACTTCCCCGACTTAGCCTAGTTTTCATCATACAATTTCTTGTATGAGCTGCAAATTCTGCTTTTTCAAGCAAAGCATACAGTCTGCCGCCTTTAGCCACTCGGCCACCTGTCCAAATATTTATTGTTAAGGCAATAAAAAAATGGTGCTCCCACTAGGACTTGAACCTAGGACCTACCGGTTATGAGCCGGTTGCTCTAACCAACTGAGCTATAGGAGCATGTAATATTTTTTTATTGCTCAACGCAGTTCTTAGTATAACCCATTTATTTTTAATTGTCAATAC
>CAKPKI010000147.1 GCA_934167135.1 uncultured Clostridia bacterium | reverse complement strand
AAAACTGCTGAAACAAATAAATGGACAGAAACAAAAGAGTTCTGTACAGACCATTGCCAAGTTGGAGAAGGACCTCACTTAATTAAAAAGGTTACAACAAAAGGAGGTTCAACAATAGAATTATATTGTAATGGCAATATTAAAGTAAATAATGTAAATAATGAACATATTGAAAATGAAATACAAGCAATTAAAGAACTTAAAGGTGACGAAATTAATAAGGCTGGATTAGCACATTATTATTCAGCTGGTGAAACAAATGGACCAACAAGTAGAGATTGTCTAGCAAGTGGACAAAAAGTGTATGTATGGAATATCAATAATATGAATTTAGGATTAGTTCGTAGAGAACAACCTGATGCAGCATTATCATCAGATATTGAAAAAGTTAGAGTTATAGATAAGAAACAAGAATATACATATCAATATGGTAATAGGGGAATACAAAACAATGAAGAATTATTTGATTATAAAGTGAAATTTGGAAATAAATATATGCAAACATATACTAGACCTGTAAACCCTGCTGACATAGCATATGTAAATTATAATAATAGTGATGAATTAAAAGTATATGTAACATACAATATAATACTAAAAAATCAATCTAATACATTGCCAATGACAATAAATAGCATAGTAAATTACTATGAAAATGATTATACAATATATACGGGTCAAGGAAGCTCAACATCAGAAGGATGGAAAGAATCTGGAAATAATAATGGATTTAAAGTTGCATATAATGCAGTAAATATTACATTACAACCAGGCACACAATCTGACATATTAAAATTAGAATTTGAAGTAAGTCAAAGCAAAATAAAAGAATTACAAAATCAAGATGCAGGATTTACATTTACTAATTATACAGAAATAAATTCATTTACAACACAATATGGTGCAAATACATTATGTGCAGAGAGGGAAACAGCTGCTACAAAAGGTAAAACAGGTAAACAATATGCTGGACTAGATACAGATTCAACTCCAGGAAATGCAGTTCCAAATAAAGAAGATACTTATGAGGATGATACAGATAGAGCACCATCATTCTTATTAAAGAAAGATCCTAATTATAAACAAATGTCAGGTGTAATTTATGAAGATACACAGACAGAAGATAGTAAAAAATCAAATGAAAGATTAGGTAATGGATTAAAAGACGGAAAAGAAAAAGGCGTTAAAAATGTAAAAATAGAATTGTTAAAATATAATAAAGAAACTGGAGAAACAGAACCAGCATACTTATACAGTAAAGATTCTAATGGTCAAGGTGTAAATGGAGCAAATAAAAAATTAGCAGTAACATATTCAGATGAAAATGGTAACTATTCTTTTGGAGATGGAACAAATGAGGGTGTAGTAGTAGATGATTATATTATTAAATATACTTACGGAAATGCAGATGGAGTACAAACTACATTAAGTGGTGGAGAACCATATATAAATGCAAGAAATTACAAATCTACTATAATTACAGATTCAAATGTTAAGGACTTGATGACAGGCGTAAGCAATAGTGATAAATGGTACTTATACATGAGTGCTGATAAAGATACATCAGTGGCTATGGATGATATGGAAGAAAGATTAAAACAAGATACATTAAAGAATTCAACATATAATAATGGTGTAAATATGTCAGCATATAGTAAACCATTCGCATTACAAATTGAATATACACAAGATCAAAATTCAAAAGTTGATGAAAATGGTGGAGATTTTGCTAAAGACTGGTCAGTATTTGACTTTGGTATAATTGAAAGAGCTAGAGAAGATGTTGTAATAAATAAAACAATTTCTAAAGTTAAAGTAACATTAGCAAATGGACAAATATTACTAGAAGGTGACCCTAGAGGAAATAAATTAGATTATGTTAAAGCAATAGGATTACAAAAAAGAGATGTAGCAAAATTTGCAGCAATGGATGCAGCAAAGGCATTATCTATAGAGATGGACCAAGAATTAATTCAAGGTGCAACATTAGAATTATGGTATTCAATAACACTTACAAATAATAGTGAAAAAGATTATGATTATACAAATAATACAGATTACTATTACTTTGGTACAAATAAACAAGGTGACCCATTAGCTGTAGCAGATTTAGTTGTAGATTATATGAGTTCATCAATGGTTTGCCAAGTTGGAGATGATTTTAACTTAGAAACTGATGGAGTAAATAATAAAGATTGGTTTAAATCTGATAATGGAACAGCAACAGATGCAGAGTATTTAAAGAACAATGGATATATATCAGCTAAAGTAAATGATACAGATGCAGACCAAGTATATGAAACTATTAAGAATAAAAAATTACAAAGTATAGTAACTAATACTTTTGCACAAGTAAAACCTGGAGAAACAAAAAATAGTGTGGTTTATGCAAGTTGTGTTTTAGCTAACAAAGATGAAGATAATACTTATGAGAACCATGTAGAAATAATAGCTTTAAATGGTAAAACAGGTAGAACAATAAAGGGTGTAAGTGATGATACAAGAGAACAAATTAATAAAGAATATCAACCAGGTAATTATGTTCCTAATTTAAGTGCAATATTACATCAACAAGATGATGATAATATAAAAGTTACAATAACACCACCAACAGGTATAAAGAACTATACAACAATATATATAATAGCAACAGTAGTTGGATTAATAGTTATAGCAGGAGGAATTGTATTAATAAAGAGAAAATCTAAATAATATAAAAAATTCGCATAGATAAATTCTATGTGAATTTTTTTACTTATAATTGGAAAATCAAATTGGGTGAGAATAAAAATTATGTGTGTTTTTGCTAGATTTCCCTAAGGGAAAGGCTAAATTTGGCACTTTTTGTAATATAAATGTCATGAAAATGTAATATAATTGTAATATTTTCTCGAAAATGTAGTTCCGTAAAGGAGATTTTTTTTGATTAATTCTGCTAATTTAGACAGATATTGACTAAGTTCTCAAAACATTTTATTATTATATTAGATAGTAATAGAAAGGGTGATAAGAGAAGTGGTGAGGACTTTATGACTAAACTGAGAAAATATATATTTATTATTTTGTTCTTTGGATTTGTGACTTTGTTTGGAATGACGAATAAAGCATCAGCTTTAAAATTTCAGAACAAAGAAGTTAAAATTAAAGAAAAATTTACGATAACATATTCTGACATGACAAAATCAAATAACCTTTATTGCGTTGCACATCAAAAAGCATCTCCTTCTGCTAATCCAAATGAGATTCAACAGGCAGATTATACTGTCCGATCATATGTAGAAATAGATGGAAGAAAATCAAGTTTTAATGGAGGTAATATACGTTATAATGATAATAATGCAGTTTTGGCACAAATTTCCGCATCACAACATGGGGAGAAACACATGGTGCTGGTGTAGGAGTCGTTGTAGATGGGTG
>CAKPKI010000146.1 GCA_934167135.1 uncultured Clostridia bacterium | reverse complement strand
AGATGAGTATGGAATATTATCAGGAATAAAACTTGATGAACAAAAATCAGGAGCAAGGGTAGAAGTAGACCCAGAAAAGAAAAATCCATATGATTTTGCTCTTTGGATAAAAGCACCAGAAAATCATTTAATGAAATGGGACAGTCCATGGGGACCAAGCTATCCAGGTTGGCATATAGAATGTTCCGCAATGAGTCAAAAGTATTTAGGCGAAGTATTTGACATACATACAGGAGGAATTGATTTAATACCAACACATCATGAAAACGAAATAGCACAAAGTAAAGGTGCATGTGGAAAAATACCAGCAAATTACTGGATGCACGGAGAATATTTACTAATGAATGGCGGAAAAATGTCAAAAAGTTTAGGAAATGTTTATTTACTTGAAGATATTATAAAAAAAGGATATGAACCATTAGTATATAGACTATTTAATTTTTCTTGCCATTATAAAGGAAAGCTAAACTTTACATGGGAAGGAATAGATTCTGCAAGTATAGCATTAAACAGATTAAGGGATGGATATCAAAAGCATTTAACAGGAACAGCAGAAGTGTCTGATGATGTAATAGCAGAAATAGAAAATAAATTTCATCAAGCTATAAATGATGATTTAAATATGCCACTTGCAATGAGTGCAGTATGGGAAGCAGTAAAATATCAAGAAAAATCACCTAAAATAGCAAAATTATTGGAAAAGTTTGATACAGTTTTAGGATTGAAAATTACAGAAAAAAAAGAAGAAGAAATTCCACAAGAAATATTAGAGTTAGTAGAAAAAAGAAAGATTGCAAGACAATCAAAAAATTGGGAAGAATCTGACAGATTAAGAGATTTAATAAAAGAAAAAGGATATGATATTAAAGATACTAAAGAAGGTGTGAATATTTCAGCACTTTAAAAATGAATGAGGTTTATCTAAAATTTGAATTAAGGAGATGAATTAATGATACATTTTAAAAATATAATTGCAAAAGCAATATCAAAAGTAATAAATATAGATGAAAAAGAATTAGAGAAATCAATAGAAAAGCCGAAAGGAACTAATAATGGAGATTATGCATTTCCTTGTTTCAGATTGGCAAAAGAATTACACAAAGCACCTCAAATAATTGCAAATGAAATAAAAGAAAACATTCAAGTAGATGAAAAAGAAATAGTAAAAATAGAAGTAATAGGTGGATATTTAAACTTTTTTATAAATAAAGAAACATTAGTAAAAGAAGTATTAAATGAAATGGCCTTAAGTAATGAATATGGAAAATCAACAATTGGAAAAGGCAAAAACATAGTAATAGATTATTCTGCACCTAATATAGCAAAACCTTTTCATATTGGGCATTTGCGTTCAACAGTAATAGGAGCAGCATTGTACAAAATATACAAATATTTAGGATATAATGTAACAGGAATAAATCATTTAGGTGACTATGGAACTCAATTTGGAAAATTAATTGAAGGATATAAATTATGGGGAAATGAATATAATATTGAAGAAAATCCAATAGATGAATTAACTAAAATTTATATAAGAATAAATCAAGAATGTAAAGAAGATGAACAAGTTTTAGAAAACTGCCGAAATAATTTCAAAAAACTAGAAGATGGAGATAAATATTGTGTAGAAATTTGGCAAAAATTCAGAGAGTTAAGCTTAAAAGAATTTCAAAAAGTATATGACTTGTTAGGAAGCAAATTTGATTCATGGAATGGAGAAGCATTTTATTCAGATAAAATGCCAGAAGTAATAGATATTTTAAATAAAAGTGGTAAATTAGTAAAGTCAGAAGGAGCTAAAATAATAGATTTAGAAGATAAAGGAATAAATACACCATGTATTATTGAAAAAAGCAATGGTTCTTCAACATATGCAACAAGGGATTTAGCTGCAATTTTGTATAGAGCTCGTACATATGATTTTGACAAAGCTTTATATGTAACTTCATATGAGCAAGTATTACATTTTAAGCAAGTATTTGAAGTTGCAAAATTGCTAGGATTAGATGAAAAATATACTAATGGATTAGAACATGTTGCATTTGGAATGGTATTATTACCAACAGGAAAAATGTCGACAAGAGAGGGCACAAGTATAAAATTAAGTGAATTATTAAATGAAGCTATTTTAAGGGCAAGAGACATAATTGAGCAAAAAAATTCTGAACTTGAAAATAAAGATGAAGTTGCTAAAAAAGTAGGTGTTGGAGCTGTAATATTTAATGATTTATCTAATGGCAGAGTTAAAGATGAAATATTTGATTGGGATACAATTTTAAATTTCCAAGGAGAAACAGGACCATATATACAATATACTTATGTGCGTACTAAAAGTGTTATTGAAAAAGCAGAAGGAGTTCCTGATATTTCAGAAGTTAATCCAGAGTTGTTGCAAGATGAATATTCAATTAAATTATCAAAATTGATTTATGATTTTGAGGATATTTTAGTACAAGTTACAGATAAAAATGAACCATCAGTTTTATCAAGATATTTAATAGATGTTGCAAAAGCTTATAGCAATTTTTATAATGAAAATAAAATTATTAATGATGATAATGCTCTTCAAAATGCTCGTGTGTATTTAACTTATTCAGTAGGAAAAATACTTGAAATAGGAACCACATTACTTGGAATTGAAATGCCTGATAAAATGTAAAGCAAAAAAACTGTCAAGAGGATCTTTCTCTTTTTGACAGCTTTTTAATTATATATAATATTTTTAAATATAAACTTTTTATTACATGACACAGTTTATAATAAAATACTACTTTCTAAAGCAACTTTAATCATATTATTAAGACCTGTTTGCCTTTCTTCTGGTGTTGCAACATTTTCAATATATTTAGAATCAACAACACTCATAAGGCAAGTAGCTCTTTTATTTAGAACCTTTGCTACATAAAATAGAGCAAAAGCCTCCATTTCAGCACTAACAGGATTAAAACCTTCTGGAACTCTAGCCAAAAACTTATTTACATCAGTCATATAAAGATCAAAACAATCAGTGCAAACTGTATTTCCCTTTAGAACATTAATATTTAGTTTATTTGCAGTATCAGTTATTACAGAATTTAATTCATTATTACTACTTACAATATGACAATCATCATTATTTAAAGTTAATGCAAAATTTCCTTCAGAATATGTATTTTCTGCAAGTATTATATCAAATAATTTTAATTCAGGTTTGTAAGAACCACAAGAACCTATACGAATAATATTATCAACATTATAATATTTATATAATTCATATGAATAAATTCCCATACTTGGCATTCCCATACCAGAAGCCATTACAGTAATTTCCTTTCCTTTATATTTACCTGTGTAAGCATAAATACCTCTAACTGAATTTACTAATTTTGTATCAGTCATAAAATTTTCTGCTATATATTTTGCTCTAAGTGGGTCACCTGGCATTATAACTGTTTTTGCAATATCTCCTAAATTTGCTTCATTATGTGGTGTAGACATAAAATAC
>CAKPKI010000145.1 GCA_934167135.1 uncultured Clostridia bacterium | reverse complement strand
AACTATCTAAACTAGGGATATTAACTTCTTTTTCTGTTTTAGAATCTTTCATTTTTACTGTTGCTTCATTTCCAGTAGATGATATTGTTATGCTTTCTACCTGTTTGTCAGAAATGCTTTTTATTAATTCAGAATATGTCATTTTTGAATTACTGTTTTCCATTATTGATGATAATAGTACTATTACTATTACTCCTATTATTAGCCACATTGCTAATGTCTTTATTCCTTTTTTCATTTAAGTCCTCCTATTTTTCTTATTATCTTTTGCCACTATAACATACCTTTTTTATTTTTTCAATACTTTTTTAGTGACTTTTTTGTGTCCTTTTCTTTTAATATTTTAGCTTTACTTGCGGATATTTAAGATAGAATACTTTTAAAATTTATAATAAATTAAAGAAAATTTTTTTGTCTTTTACTAATACTTTTAGATTTTTATTTGGTGTTAGATATTTATTTCCTACATTATTATTACACAATTTTATAATATCTTCTATATGTATTTTTTCTATTCTATCTGTAGAACCTTTTAACTGTTTTATTGTTTTTAATACTAATCTTCTTTTTATAACTTCTTCTTGTTTATTGAATTTGTTTAAATCTATTACTATTTTCTTGTCATTTTCTTCTATTATTATTTGATTATATATTGCTTGTGTCTGGTTATCTATGTAACTGCTTTCTTCCGTAGCAACTTGTGATAATCTATCTAGTGTGTGTATTATATTAGGATTAAATTCCTTTTGTATATACGGAATCACTATATTTCGAATTTTATTTCTTGTATATTCATTTTCAAAATTTGTTTTATCTATTCTCGGATTCAGTTTGTTTTCTTCACAATATTCTTCTATTACTTGACGTTCACATTCTATTAATGGTCTTATATATTTATTGCTTCTTATAGGTTCTATTCCTTTTAGTCCTGAAAGTCCACTTCCCCTAAGTAAATGCATTATTATTGTTTCTATTTTATCATTTTTATTATGTGCAATTGCAATTTTATTTGAATTGGTTTTCTTTAATATTTCTTCAAAAAAATCATAACGGACTTTTCGTCCAGCTTCTTCTGTTCCAATTTTTTTATCATATGCAATTTGTTGTACATCTATTCTTTTTACATAACAATCAATATTATTTTTCTTGCAATATTCTTGTACATATTTTTCATCTTCTATTGCTTCTTCTCTTATCATATGATTTATATGTGCTACACATATTTCAAAATTTATAGTTTGTTCATTTTTTATTTTGTCTAAAATATCTAGCATAGTTATTGAATCTGGACCACCAGATACACCTAAAACAATTTTGTCTCCATTTTCTATTAACTTATATTTTTTTATTGTATCTATTGCAAATTCATATGCTCCTATTTTATTATTTTTTTTCATATTTTCTTCCTTTTCTTTTAATCATCAAATCGTCTTTCTAGGTTAACAAATTTTGTGTAATTTCCCATCCATAATAATTCTACTGTACCTGTTTGACCTCCTCTTTGTTTTGCAATAATTACTTCTGCTATATCTTTTTTCTCGCTTTCCTTATTATAATAATCATCTCTATATAAAAACATTACTATATCAGCATCTTGTTCTATAGCTCCTGATTCACGTAAATCTGATAGCATAGGTCTATGGTCTGGTCTTTGTTCTACTGCTCTTGATAACTGTGATAATGCTATTACTGGTACATTTATTTCTTTTGCTAGTATTTTTAATGACCTACTTATTTCTGATATTTCTTGTTCTCTACTTGTTGTTCTTTTATTTCCTTGTACTAATTGTAAATAGTCTATTACAACTAATCCAATATTTTTTTCCATTTTTAGTTTTCTACATTTTGTTCTTATTTCCATTACAGATATTCCTGGTGTATCATCTATATACATTTCCGCTTCTGATAGTGGTCCTATTGCTCCTGCTAGTTTTACCCAGTCATCTTCTCCCAATTTTCCTGTTCTTACTTTGTTGCTATCTACCATTGCTTCACTACATAAAATTCTGTTTACTAATTGGTCTTTTGACATTTCTAAACTAAATATTGCAACAGGTGCATTTCCTCTTAGTGCCGCATTTGTTGCAATATTTAATGCAAATGCAGTTTTTCCCATAGCTGGTCTTGCTGCAACTAAAATTAATTCTGACCCATGTAATCCTGCTGTTTTATAGTCTAATTCTGCAAAACCTGTTGGCACACCTGTTATATGTTGTTTTCTGTTATATAATTCTTCTAGCTTAGTAAAACTTTCTACTAATACATCTTTTATTGGAGTATATCCTTTTTGATTTTTGCTTTGCATTATATCAAAAATCTTTTTTTCTGCTCCATCCATTATGTCTTCAACATCTTCTGTTGGATTATATCCAAGTTCAATTATTTCGTTTGCTGTTTTTATTAAGTTTCTTAGTATTGATTTTTCTTCAACTATTTTGATGTATTTCTGTACATTGGCTGTTGTTGGTACTTTATCTGGTAAACTTGCTAAATATTCAAAACCACCAACTTGTTCAAATTTGTCCATAGATTCTAATTCATCTTTTAATGTTATTATATCTATCGGTTCAGATTTACTATATAAATTCACTATTGCTTGATATATAGCCTTATTGTCTTCTCTATAAAATGCATCTTCTTTTAATGTTTCTATTGCAGAATTTACTGCATCTTTATCTGTAATCATACTTCCTAATACTGCTTGCTCTGCATCTATATCATGTGGCGGTATTTTAGCTAGTTCCATTTTGTTTCATTTCCTTTCGTTTTATTTTTCTATTACATCTATTTTTATTTTTCCATAAACACCTTCAAATAATTTTACCTCAACTGTATGAATTCCTAATGTTTTTATTGTTTCTTTTAAGTCAATTTTCTTTTTATCAATTTTAATATTATGTTGTTTTTCTAAAGTGTCTGCAATTTCTTTTGCTGAAACTCCTCCAAATATTTTTCCATTTTCTCCAGCTTTTACTTCTATTTTTGTCATTATTTTAGTTAGTTTTTCTGCAAGTTTTTTTGCCTCTTCTTTTTCTGTATCTTTTTTAAATTGGTTTGAGTCCTTTTGAGCTTTTAATTTACTCATATTTTCTGCATTAGCTTCAACTGCTAAATTTTTAGGAAATAAAAAGTTGCGTGCATATCCATCTGATGCATTTATTATTTCATCCTTTTTTCCAACTCCCTTTATATCTGCTTTTAATATTACCTTCATTCTTTTTCCTCCTTATTCTTTTTCTGCAAAATATTCTTCTATTTTATTTATAAGTTCTTGTTTTGCTTCTTCTATTGTAACATTTTCTAATTGTGCACCCGCTAGAGTTATATGTCCTCCTCCACCAAGTTTTTCAAGTATAATTTGTACATTTACATCTCCTATTGATCTACCACTAATATAGACTTTATTTTCTAGCATTCCTAATACAAATGATGCTGTTATATTACCTATTGTTAATAGTTCATCTGCTGCTTTAGCACAAATTAAACTTGTATCTTTTACTTGTTCATCATAAATTGATATTGCTATTGTATCATGTAT
>CAKPKI010000144.1 GCA_934167135.1 uncultured Clostridia bacterium | reverse complement strand
ATACCTTCTACTCCCTTAAATTTCTTATTACATTTATCAATAACACTTTTTATAACTCTTTCTGAGTAATTTAAACATTTATGTTTTACAATCATACAACACCTATATATCTAATTTATTAATTGTTATCAATTCATCACTAGTAAAATTTAATCCATACGGATAAGCAGTTATATCATCTGCAAATTTTTCTAACGAATTTATATCAAACTTTTTATTTGATGATTTTAAAAAATGCACTATGTTCTTTATATATTCTAATTTACTTTCTATTTAAATTCCTCCTTTAGATTTCAACAAAGTTCATATTGTTATCTGTTAAATCTAACTCTTTGTCATAAATTTCTTCATAATTTTTAATTATTTCCAATTTTATTTTTTCTGAGTCATTCAATTTTTTTCTTTCTATGTACAAAAAGTACCAATGTATTATATCAAAGGGGCAAAATAAAAAAATAGATTTTTAGTCTATTTTCATAGTGGAAATTTTTAATTAAAAATCGTTAATTAAAGTAGCGACATTTTCACTTAAGAGTCACAATTTTTCCAAATCTTATGGCTATTTTATTAAAAAAATATTATATTGACTCCATTTTTCATCTTTAAGTGAATTGCTTTGTGATTTTTAGTTTAAAGCTCCACTATATATAGTTAGTTTAACAGAATACCATTTTTATCACATAAAAGAATTATGGTATTTTCTAACTATTGTAATTTTTTTGTTAATTGTTTTGGTTGTTCTGTCACCATCTCAATTGCATCGTCAATAAACTGATTAATATTCTCTTTGTATAGTAATAATACCTTTCTCATCGTATCTATAACTTCTTGTGTTTCTATACCTAAAAATTGAGCTATTGAATCTGTTGAAAAATATTTTCCATCTATATAACCTAGTTTTAAAGAAATTATTACGGATTCCTTAACCGTCAATACACTCATCATTTGATTAAAAGTTGGTGTTCTTAATAACTCCAATACTTTCTCACAATCTTCTTTTGTTATATTTTTACTATCATCTTGTGTTTCAGAATCCCTTGAAATAGTAGAATCAGCAGGAATATATTCACTTTGTGGCTCTTTGTTTTGGTTTATCTCAATATCTAATGTATTATTTTTTGGTGATTCTACTAATTTTTCTTTTGTCATCCCTGTTGATATTCCATTAACACTTTCCATTATTGACTGCTTTTGTTCTATTTTTGGAGTTCTTTTTTCTTTTTTTCTTGATTTTCTCTCTTTATTTGGATTAGATAATAATCTTCTCATCATAGGTACTAAACTTTGATAAAATTTATCTGTTTGTTCTTTACTTAATTTTCCAGGTGTTGGATTGTTTAAATCTTCTCCATATCTTGCTGTAATTAACTCTCTTTCTTCTTCTGTTAGCTTTTCTAACATTGCGTCTACTTGTTCTTTTGTGTAATTTTTAAAATATTGATAAATTGTTTGTAATTTTGGCATTTCTTCTTTCTCCTTCCTTTTCGTTAGTCCATCTTCTTTTAAAAACGTTTTGTTCGAATTTCCTGTTTCTCTATATTTTTCTCTAAAAATTTCTATATTTTCTAATGATTTGTCTGGATTCTGCATATATTCAGCCAATGCTTTTATATGTTTGGATATTCTAATCTTCATAAATGCTTTTGATTCAATTTGTCGCACTCTTTCTCTTGTTATATTAAATTTTTTTCCAACTTCTTCAAGTGTCATTGGTTCATTATCATTAAATCCAAATCTCAGGATCAATACTTCTATCTCCATTGGCTTTAAATTACAGTTCTCTAAAAGTTTTCTTACTTGAAATTGCATAGTACCTACAATGGCTACATCCTCTGGTGTTTCTTCTGACACTGGAATAAAGTTCTCTAATTCAGTATCTTCATCATCACTAATCAATGTATTCATACTTACTGTATCACTTTGAAGTTTATGTAATTTTGTCACCTCGGAAATTGATAATCCCATTTCATTTGCTATTTCATTTATTGTCGGTTGTCTATTTAATCTCACCTCTAAATTAGTAATTGCTTTTTTATAAGCTCCAATCTTTTCATACATGTATACAGGAATTCTCACATTTCTTCCTTTGTCTGCTATTGCTCTAGTAATTGCTTGTCTTATCCAATGAGTAGCATAATTTGAAAATTTTAATCCCTTATTTACATCATATTTATCAACAGCAGTCATTAAGCCAATATTTCCTTCTTGAATTAAATCTAAAAGTGATAATCCTCGACCTATATATATCCTTGCTATACTTACAACTAATTTTAAATTACTTTCAATAAATATTTCTCTTGCATAACTATCGCCTTGCGATATTCTTTGGGCTAATTTTCGTTCTTCTTCTAATGAAAGTAATGGTATTTTACCTATTTCTCGTAAATATGTTTTTACACTATCTGTTAGTTCGGAATTGCCTAAATCAATATTATCTTTTTCAAATTCTTCTGATTCTTTTATTTCAATGCCATTCAACATACAAAATGTTTCAATTATTAATGTAATTGTACCGTCATCAATTATTTTTTCTAAATTTCCAGAAATGATTTGAGTTTGATGCTTTTTTATTATAGACTCTATCATTCTATAAAAAGCTGAATTTTCTTCAATTATTTGAAGCAATACATCTGGATTGGGAATATAATCGTAAGTTTCAAAGAATTTATCTAATTTTTTTAAATTCTTTATAGAATCTTCATATACATCACTTTTTTTTAAATGTTTATTTATATAGTTATTTATAATAATTATTGCTGATTTTGGTTCTAAAAGCTTGTTTTTAACTTGATCAACTATAACTATATTTATTCTGTTTTTAATATATTCTATATAAGCGATATCACCTTTATAAGTCCTTTTTGACTTATCAACTTCTCTTAATACCAAATCATAAAACTCTTCTTTTGTTATTCCTATATAATCTAATGTTTTATAAAGATTGTTTATTGTAGGTAACAATATTTCTAATATTTGATGTACATCTAATTGTTGTATTTTTCTCAAATTTAATTCCATTTTTTACCTCCATTCTTTACTTTCTTAAAGTTATTTACTTTTAGATTTTTTTATCTTTAAATTTAGGATAATTTCAAAATTATTTAAAAAAATATGCAAAAAAACGCCTTCAAAATAAGTTTTGTTTTATATTTTAGCACTTTTTATTCTTTTAGTAAATAACTTATTTGTGTGATTTTTAAGTGATTCGAATGAAATTCTAAATGAACCACAATAATCAATACCGGAGTATTTAGTCTTTCAATTATCACGCTTGATATTTTAGTTAAAAATCATATAATAGACATTGCTGTTTTACCCATTTATATGGAAGGAGATTTTTAAAATGGGAAAACATTTAAATTTAAGTCAAAGAATAATTATAGAAGGTAATCTTAATGAAAATAATAGTTTAAGAAAAATTGGTGAAATCATAGGTAAACCACACACTACCATTTCTAGAGAAATATTATCAAGAAGAATTTTAATTAAAGGAAACCACTTCAACAATTTTAATGTGAAATGTGATAAAACTCAGAAAGCACCATTCGTCTGCAACGGTTGTCCTAATAAAAACAAGTGTAAAAAAAATCGCT
>CAKPKI010000143.1 GCA_934167135.1 uncultured Clostridia bacterium | reverse complement strand
CAATTAAGTGACAAAGGAATGTTCGAAGAATCAAAAGCAAGAGTAGTATTAAATAAATTTATAAACACAAAAGAAATTAATGAAGAAATATTAGTAGGAGGAATTTCAATATATCATGATGCTTCAATGACAGTAAGAAAAGAATTATTTGACAGAAAAACTGTAAAGCGTGTAACAATACCTTTTGAATTAAAATCATATTTAAGGTATTTAGATGGGCTAGTAACATGTGATGTATCATTAAGAGGATATACAAAAGAATTTTTACAAAGTTTAAGAAGATTAGCAAGTATGATTTATGAGAGTGGCAACAAAAAAGAAAAATATGCACCACCATCAATAAAAAATAATAATGCTAACAATGGATTTTCAGCAAAAATGAATAATACATTAAATCAAATGAAGAAAAATTATTAGTAATGGGAGGAAAAAAAATGTTGATAATTATAGTTGGAATATTAGTCACAATTATAATTGTATTGTTAATTTACAATATAACGATACATAAAAAAATACAGCAATTTAATAATTTAAGTAGACAAGCTAATAATTTGAAGGTGCTACAGGACTTTTTAAGTACAATAGGAGAATGTTCATCTGTAGATGAAAAAATACAGAAAATAAATAATATACTAATAGAAAAATATGAAATAAAATATTCAACAATAGTTGTATTTAATGGAGCTGAATATGAGGTAAAAGCTTCAAATGTAGACCCTAAACATTGGAATACACTAAGCAAGTTACAAGAAGTTCCAATATTTAAAGATAGTATAGCAACTGCTGCTCCTAAATATGTAACAGTAAATAATGATAATGAAAGATTGCCATATCAAGAAATGGAATTTGGAAGAGCAAAATCAGCAATTTTCTTCCCTATATACATTGAAAATGTATATATAGGATACTGGATAATAGAAAGTGGGGTACCACATGATTTTGATAATATAGATACAACCATATTTGAAGTAATAAAAGAAAATATAGTATCTGTATTAAGAACAGTAGTACACCAAAAAACTCTAGAATCAATAGTAAGAAAAGATTTATTTACAGGATTGTATTCAGAAGAATATTTATATGGAGAAGGAAAAAAGGTAATAGATAAGTACACAACATCAACAGTATGTATGTATAGAATAACAAACATAGAGGAAATAAATGATAACTATTCAAGAAAATTAGGAAATCAAGCAATAATAGACATAAGCGAATATATAGAAAATAGTATATCAAAAGACTATATATTTATAAGATATATGGGACCTAAATTTGTAATAGTATTTTCAGGAGTAGATATAGAATCTGTAATAACATTTATAACAGATGTAAAAAATGAAGCAGAAAAATTAGAAATATCATTACCACAAAATGACAATATAGATGAAATAGAAATTGAACAAATAGATAGAAAAATTAAAAAGAAAAAGAATGAAGAACCACAAATTGCAAAAGCTAAACTTAATTTTGTATTAACAACATATTATAAAGGAACTGGAATGGAAGAAGTACTAAAAAAACTAGAACAATATGTTGATAATGCTGATAAAAATGAAAATGATATTACATGTATTTAATTAAGGAGGTAATATAATTATGAATTTTGATAAAACAATGAGTTTTAGTTTTGAAAAAGAAAAAAACGCAAAAAAGGAAGAAATTCTAAAAGAAGTATATGAAGCGTTAGTAGAAAAAGGATATAATCCAATAAATCAAATTGTAGGATATATTCTATCAGGAGATCCAACTTATATAACCAGTCATAAAGATGCTAGAAATAAAATAAGACAAATAGAAAGAGATGAATTATTAGAAAGCATGGTTATAAAATATATAGGGCTAGAAGAATAGGAGTAAATATGCGAATATTGGGAATAGATTATGGAGATGCAAGAACAGGAATTGCTATAACAGATGCACTAAATATAACTGTACAGGGATTGGAAACTATTCACAATAAAGGGTCTGATAAAATAATTTTAAAAAGATTAGACGAAATATTAGAACAATATCAGGTAGATACAATAGTTGTAGGAAAGCCTATAAATATGAATGGAACTCCATCACAAAGAACAGAAATAACAGAGAAATTTATACACAAATTAAAATGTAAATATAATAAACTAAAAATAGAAACTATAGATGAAAGACTTACAACTGTTGCAGCACATAAAACTATGAATTTCTTAGACATAGGAAAGAATAAAAAAAGAAATATAGTAGATACTATATCTGCGGTATATATTTTAGAAACATATCTAAATAAAATAAAAAAACAGTTGTAAAAAACAAAAAAATAGTGTATTATAATTAAATAAAATTAAATTTGAAAGGAGTAAATAATGGAAAACGAAGAATTAGATAATATAGTAATTCTAAATGATGAAGAAGGAAATGAGGTTCAATTTGAATTTTTAGACTTAATAGAATTAGATGATGAAGAATATGTAGTATTACTACCAGTAACAGACGAGGGAGAAGAAGATGAAGGAGAAGTAGTAATACTAAAATTAGAAGATACAGATGATGATTCAGAAGAAGAATCATATGTTGGAGTTGAAGATGAGGAAATACTAAACAAAGTATTTGAAATATTCAAAGAAAAATATAAAGATGAATTTAATTTTGTAGATGAAGACTAAAAATGTTTGGGGGTGGAATTAGATTTCTACAATCCCCAATTTTTTAGTATATGTGGAAAAAATATAATTGAAAACGAATAAGAAAGGAAGGGGAACTTATGAAAAATTTTTCAACATGGTTAATAGCAATGTTTATGGTAATGTTCTGGTTATTTAGAGCGATAGTTGCATTATGTACACAATATTCTATAGATTTATTAGGGTTACAATCATATAATTTTACATATGAAGTAATCATAGCTTTTTTAACAATACCTTGTATTGTTTTAGTAGTAAAAAGAAAAATGATAGGTTCATTATTATATTTATTGATGTATGGAGCATATTATGGAGAACATTTAATAGCAAACCTAATACCTATGCTTCAAGGAGAGGCAACATTAACAGGAGATTTAACACTTAATTTATTGTCAGATGCTATAGCAGTAATTCTTGCAATATTTGCAGTAATGGATATGCTAGCTGACAAAGGAAGAAAAGTAAATCCATCAGATGGAAAAACAGACTGGTATTTTAAAAATGATAAATATGATGAAGAATTAAAAGCAAAAGACCAAAGAGAAGATAAGAATGAATATAAGTTCTTTTAAAATAAAAATAAGCATGTATAAATATGCTTATTTTTGTTATATAAAATGATTAGAAAAGAAGGGAATTAAGAATAAATAGTAATTTATAAAAAAAGGAAGTGATAAATATGGATATGTATCAAAAAAGAAAAATGAGAAAAGAAAATAGGGAAAAAAATAATAGAAAGCAAGCTGATTCACAACAAGTAAACATAAATTGGTAAGTGGGGAGTTATAAAAAACACACTTGAATACTTGAAAATAAAAGAAAAAAATAAAATCTCTTTTTACATTTTAGGGGTATTTTTTAATAAATTTTAATTTAAATTGATAAGTGTATGACTTATGAAAAACTAAAGGAAAGGAGATTATTAATGGAAGATAATAAATTAAT
>CAKPKI010000142.1 GCA_934167135.1 uncultured Clostridia bacterium | reverse complement strand
TATATATGAAACTAAAACAGCCAAAGCAATAAAAACAATAGAATTCTTTATGCTTAGTTTTTGGTATTTTATATACGCTACTTCCATACATAAACATAAAACAATAGCTCCAAGCGTATTTGGAGAATTAAGTCCAAAAGTATACCTAATTTTTCCATTTTCTCTGAATGAAAACGTATTTTCCATTAATCCAACTGACAAGAAAAATAGCAATAAAACTATATATAACATTTTTATAAAAACATCTATAGATAAAAACTTTTTAAAATTCAATTCCTTTGAAGCAATAAAAAAAAGCAGTATAAACATTATATTAGAATTCTTAGTATGTAAAAAAGACAGCACAGATATTGAAATAATTAATATAATTAAAAAAATCTGTTTTTTATCTATATAGGTATATTTCAATACAATACTAAATAATAGCATCGCAATTTCAATAATAGAAAAGTACCCCTTTACTTTAGAAAATCCTCTCAAATTTCCAAAAAAAGTTTCAAAAACTAACAAAAAGTATGTAATATACAATAATATATTGCCAAATTTTATCCATTTTAAATTACGTCTCATTTTTCCTCCTACTTGATTATTTTAGATATCAAATATAATAGATAAAAGCATCTCATCTTTAAAAGTACAATAACAAAACTTCTTTTAAAATCTATTGTTCCAATTCTAAATCTTTTCATAGTTTCTTCAATTAATGGCTCACTTAAGAATTTTTTTAATTTCTTTTTTCTAGTTCTATAATTCATTTTGTTTTTTGGAGTAAAATATGAACTAACCGTAGAAGTAACTACAACATATAATAAACGAATGTAAAATTGTTTTATCATTTCATCGTCATTATCATTAATATTTTTTCTAATTTTATCAAAGCACCTAATTACCATGTAATTATTTTTTTCGGTTGGATAAGATGAAATAGACGCATCATTATATACATAATGATACAAATACAAATCCTTATATAATACTTTTTTTACGCTTGAAAACAATCTAAAATTAAATTCTATTCCTTCAGCACCTTGGCGAAGATTTTCATCATGAAAAATTCCATTTTTTAAAAGTGTTTCTCTTTTAATCATTTTCGTACCGACTAGAGAAAAATTGGCATCAAAAGTTAAAACTAATTTTTTTAGATATTCTAATTCTTTTTGTGTTTTATAAATTTTATCGGGTATTAAATATTTATTCTTCATTATATTCTGCACATCATTAATGTTTCGAATCATAGGAAAAGCAATGACATCAATGTCATTGATATTAGAAATGATATTAATAAGAGTATCACATGCTGCTTTTTCAAGATAATCATCGCCATCAACGAACATAATCCATTTTCCACTTGCCTTATTAACACCAACATTTCTTGTTGCAGAAAGTCCTTTATTCTCTTGATGAATAACTATAATACGTTTATCGATCTTTAAAAATTTATCACACATTTTAGCACATTTTTCATCTGATCCATCATCTACTAAAATTATTTCAATATTTCCATATGTCTGATTGATTAAACTATCAATACACTTTGTTAAAAAATTTTCAGGTACATTATAAATAGGCACAATAATACTTATTTTATCCTTCATTTTATCCTCTTTTCAAAATTCTTTTAGCTATTCTTTTAATTCTTTTATACATTTTTAAATTAACCAATCTTTTTCTTAAAGTTCTTTCTAATTTAACGCGCAATGTATCTGAAAAATATTTATTAAAAACATTTTCAATATCACACAAATTAATATCTTCGAAAAAAACTTTAGCTTTGCCATTTCTATTTGTAGATTTTATTAATTCTCTTGAATCTTTAATCGCGACATCTGGATTAACTTCTACAAATACAAAATTTTCAGATATTATATCAAATATTTTCTTTCCCTTTTTTGTATGAATTAATACCCTAGTAGTTCCTAAATTATCATCCATTTTTTTATTGAAATTTTCAACATTAAAGCAATCCCCCAGCGTAAAATCACTTTTTCTATATCTCTTTTTAAATCTACATTTTGCACAAGACGGTCTTGTAGAATATCCCTCAAAAAAAGCTCTCAGATATGGATCTGATTCAATACCAGATTCATATTTATGATTCTTGCTTTTTATTTTCATTTGTGTATATTTATAACCATATTTATCTTTGTTTCTAAAAGAAATAAAGTCAATTTCTTCACCTTGTAAAAATCTTTTTTTTACATAACTTATATATTTTCTTAGCAATTTTGGTGAAGGTACTGCTCTACATACTACATCAACTGTAATTAAATTCTCATATTCTTTATTTAAAAAATGTTGTAGTCCTTCAATTTGGCATGGTGTTCCACTATAGCATACTAGTCTTCCTTCATTTAAATATGTACGAACTTCATTAAAAGAATTTAATAAATTACTTTGAACATATTTACTATTTCTATATTTAACTAATTCATCAATTTTTAATGCCTTAGTATGTGCTACTTCAAATTTATCAATAAAAGAAGCCCCATACACAACTCCATTATTTTTCAATGTATATTTAGCAATCTCAGTAAAAAAGCCCCCTGACGTTGATTCTTTTCTGATTTCATCATTTTTGTTATTTAAGATATATGCATATTGTTCGCATGCTTTTTCTTTCTCTTCATTTATTATTGGGCATACTCTTTTACATGCTCCACATTGTGTACATTTCTTTTCATCAATAAAAGGATATAAAAAGCCTTCTTCATCTTCTTTCATTTCAATAGCTTTTTGAGGGCAAATACTTTTGCAAGCAGAGCAACCACAACAATCCTCTTTGCAAGATACATCCACATGTTTAAAAGAATTATCTTTCCATTTTATAGAATTTAAAAGCCATTCTTTGGACTCTTCTCTAAATTTATTAATATTTTCATTTACAGAATCATATTCTATTTCATAATTTAATACATCATCAATATTCTCTGTTCCATTCAATATTCTTTCTTTACTAATACCTGCAACATCAAGTAAAGAATCAATTCTTGAATTTGTTGAAACCTTACTTTTATTATTATGTCTTCTAAAGTCAAAAAACATTTTATTAAATAATATTGAAAATACTGTACAATGAAATGAATCAGTTAAAACATATTCAGCATTTGCCACTAAGTTTATCCACTCTCTAGGTCCAACATCAAATGGCGCATAATCACAAAACTTATCACTATATTTTACATATTCATCTGCATGATTTAGTGAAACAATTTTATATCCTGTCTTCGCTCTTAATCTCTCTGCAAATTTACGATGTTCGATATTATTTCCTAAAAAATAACATAATATATACTTGTCCTCATAAATTCTTTTAGTACTAGTTTCATTTAACCATTCTTCTTTAGTTAAAAGAATAGTTGGATCGCAAACAAGTTTTGCATCAATGTCAGCAACATCCTTTATTATTTTCACGCCACTTTCTTCACGTGTTGAAATAAAATTAAGTCTACTTAAAAATTTTTTGTATAAGGCATTATATTTCTTAGGAATACTTGAAAAGCCAAAACTTGTTGAATACGAAATTTTATTAACCTCATCTGAAACCCAGTTTAATGTGTAATAATCAGATACTACATTTACAGGCAACCATAACTGATCGCTTCCTACAAT
>CAKPKI010000141.1 GCA_934167135.1 uncultured Clostridia bacterium | reverse complement strand
AATCACAATTTTTAGAGCAGGTAGTTAGTTGATAATTATCTGCTTTTGTGATAGGATGAGTAAAAATGAAATAGTAAGTTATCGCGGAGATGATTTTGAAATTTGAACAAAAATATAAACATTTAGATGGGTATATAGAATATGCTCATCTTTTATTATGTCAATTAAATATTGTATAATATATAGAGAGTTCTATATACTGCAAACTATCAAAAAAATGTAAGGAGGTAATTGTCATGGGAGAATTATTTGTAGAAAAAGTAATTAATGCAACAGAAGATTTTTTAGACAATAACCAAAGAATAAAATTAAAAGAAATACTTACAGAAATATGTATATATTATAAAATTGAGAAATTAGAACAAAGTCAAAAAGAAGAAATACAGAGGAATAATGAAGACATTCTAAATAGGTTTATATCATCTAAAGAAATCGAAGGGTGTTCAAAAAGAACTTTAAATTATTACAGAGATACTATAAATAAAATGTTTGATGCTGTAAACCTGCCAATAAATGAAATTAATACTGAAACATTAAGAAACTATTTAGCAGATTATAAAAATAATTCAAATGCAGGTATGGTAACGATGGATAATATAAGAAGAACTTTATCAAGTTTCTTTGCTTGGTTGGAAAATGAGGACTATATTGTAAAAAGTCCAGTAAGAAGAATTCATAAAGTAAAGACTACTAGAAGAGTAAAAGAAACATTAACAGATGAAAATTTGGAAAAGTTAAGAGATACTTGTTCAAATGTAAGGGATTTAGCAATATTAGAACTATTAATTTCAACAGGTATGAGAGTTGGAGAAATTACAAGATTAAATATATTAGATATGAATTTTCAAGAAAGAAGTTGTATTGTTTTAGGAAAAGGTAATAGTGAAAGAGAAGTTTATTTTAGTGCAAAGAGTAAAATGTATATAAAGAAATATTTAGAAACGAGAACAGATAACAACGAGGCACTATTTGTATCTTTTATTAAACCTTATAACAGGTTGGGAATATCAGGAATTGAAATTTTAATTAGAAATTTAGGAAAAGAAGCGAATATAAATAAAGTTCATCCACATAAATTTAGAAGAACAATGGCAACAATGGCTATTGATAAAGGTATGCCAATAGAACAAGTTCAAAAATTATTAGGGCATATTAAAATAGATACTACAATGGAATATGCTATGGTAAATCAAAATAATGTAAAAAATTCACATAGAAAATACATTACATAATTATTATAGTGAATTCAATATCTGAAATTGTGGACAAATGGTATAAAATGTAATATAATGGTAGCGATAATAAAGAAAGGAGTTCGATGTGTATGCTAGTAATTTTAGAAGGACTAGATAACACAGGAAAAACTACTATTGCAAAAATGTTAATGCAATATTATAAGATACAAGGGAAAAATGCAATTTTGGCTAAAGAATTAAGTACACCAGTTGGAGAACAAATAAAGCAATTATCTAGGGAAGGAAAACTAACACCAGAGCTAAAATCATATTTGTTTCCAGCGGATAGAAGATTGCTACTAGATGGACTTGGAGAGATAAAGAAAGATGACATTGTTATTTTTGATAGGTATGTGCCTTCTGCTATTGCATATAGAATGGCAGATGGAATTGATAAGGAATGGGTTCAAGGAATTAACAAGAACTTTCCTAGACATGATTTAGGCTTTTATATAGACATAACTCCTGAAGAGTCTATTAGAAGAAATACAGATCAAAAATTCAACATAAGATATTCATATGAACACTTAGATAGAGTGAGAAAAGCCTACAAAAGCATATTAGATGAATATTCACTTGAGCAAATTGATGGTAGTCAAAGCATTAACGATATTTTTAAACACATTGCTAGGAGAGTAAATAACAAAATGAAAGAAAAAGAAGATATAGAGAGGTAATGAAAATGATAGATTTAGGAAAAATTCAAAAAGAAATATATCAAAATAAAGTAGATAAAGGATTTAATGTTACAGATATTAATAAAGAATTTTGTTTAACATATGGTGAAGTATCTGAGGCATATGAAGCATGGAGAAAAAAGAAAGATGACTTAGGAGAAGAACTTGCTGATGTTGCAATTTATTTGTTAGGATTATCTGAAATTTTAAAGATTGATTTAGAGGATGAAATACTAAAAAAAGTTTATAAGAACTCAAAAAGAGAATATAAAATTATCAATGGGATAAATACGAGGGTAAAAGAATATGAAAAAAAATAATATATATTTAGCTACAAAATTATTTAGTTTTTATGATAGATATGCATCAACAAATATGTATGATGCTGTTTTAAAAAGTAAAAAATATAAAAATGCAAATATTTATCTACCATTTAGAGATAGTAATATGAAAGTAAGTAATATAGGAAATGTTTCTAAAAATATTTTCGATGCAGATATAAATTCGTTAAAAAATACAGATGTATTTATTTGTAGAATTGATGGATTATCATTTGATGCAGGAATTGGTTTTGAGCTAGGTTACTGTCTAGCGAAAGAAAGTTTTTTATATGTATTTAGTACAGATTTTGTTAGAACAAAAATTTATGAGCGCAAATTTACAATTACTAATATTGTCGATAAAATAGCTAATTCATTTTATTATGAATATAAAGATAATGAAACTTTAAGTTACGAAGATAATTTGAAAGAAAATATTAATGAATTCACAAAATTTGTAACAGATAAGACTGATAAATATGATTTTAAATTTAAAAATAAACATATAAGTAATAAACAATATGATGTTTTTATAGATTTGTGTGGGCAAAAATATCAATGGAATGAAATTCTATTAAACTCAATTGTAGTAGAATTAGAAAAGAATGATATTACTTATTGGATAAGTGATAGATATAAAACTGATTATGATTTTGAAAAAGATATTTCGGCTTTAGATAATTGCAGAATTTATTTAACATGTTTTGACGAAAACGAACCAGACTTTGATTCATGTATTTTACAAGGATATGCTTATCATAAAAATAAATATATAATTGGTTATGAATCCAATAACATTATATATTTTGTAGAAGGTGGACAAACTATGGGAGTTAATTTAATGGTTGAACAATCATGTAATGTAATATTAAAATCATATACAGGAATTATTAATAAAATAATGGAGTTAAAAAATGAAAAAGAAAAGTAATCTAGATATATTAATGATAATGTTTGGTTTTACATTTTTCTCTGGTAGTATGCTTATAGGACAAAAATTATCATCTGGTGTAGAATTTTCAGATTTTCTGGTTTGTATATTAATTGGTGGAACTATATTAGGTATATTTGGAGGAATACTGGGATATATTGGGGCAAAAACTGGTAATAATATGAAAGAATTATCCCATAAGTCATTTGGAAAGAAAGGTTCATACTTACCATCATTACTTGTAGGAATAACTCAAATTGGTTGGTACGGTGTAGGAATATCAATGTTTGCAGTACCTGTTGCAAATCTGATTTTTCCGAATAACATATTTGCTTTATATTCATTAATAATTTTATTTGGTGTATTTATGACTATATCGACTTATATTGGTATAGATTCAATTACGAAAGTGAGCTATTTAGCGGTAATTGTTATTTTATTATTTGGTTTTATATCCATAATTTATGCATTTAATAGACAACCAATAGATATATTAAGCGCTTTTGGAAATGGAGATAAAATTAGTATACTAATT
>CAKPKI010000140.1 GCA_934167135.1 uncultured Clostridia bacterium | reverse complement strand
TTATGGAGCAAATGATGTTAGAGAAGGTGTAGCAATTATGTGGATGGAAGATGTTGATGTATCAATCACAGGAAATTCAACAAATCCAACAAGATTTCAACATCCAGTTGCAGGTACATATAAGAAAGAAAGATTGGAAGCAGGAAAGAAATATTTCTCAGTTGCTTCAGGTGGTGGAACAGGTAGAACACTTCATCCAGATAATATGGCTGCTGGACCAGCTTCATATGGTATGACAGATACAATGGGAAGAATGCATTCAGATGCACAATTTGCAGGTTCATCTTCAGTACCAGCACATGTAGAAATGATGGGATTAATCGGTATGGGTAATAACCCAATGGTTGGTGCATCAGTTGCAGTAGCTGTTGCAGTTGAAGAAGCAATGAAATAATTTTTAGAAGGAGGGGAAAGTAAATGATTAATTTTATCAATTACTTTGCCCTTTTTGATTAACTTTTTAATAAGTGCTTCATAATATAAATAGAATTAAAAAATGAGAAAGGAATGAATTTTTATGAAAAATTATTTAGAAATTGAAAGCATAGAAGCTTTAGAAGTATTAGATTCAAGAGGTAATCCAACTGTACAAGTTACAGTAGAATTAATAGACGGTTCAGTTGGAGTAGCAATGGTACCATCAGGAGCTTCAACAGGAGCATTCGAAGCAGTTGAATTAAGAGATGGAGATTCATCAAGATATATGGGAAAAGGTGTATTAAATGCAGTACAAAATGTAAATACAATAATAGCACCAGAATTAGAAGGAATGAATGCATATGATCAACCATTAATAGATAAAACACTTATCGAACTAGATGGAACAGACAATAAAGGAAAGTTAGGAGCTAATGCTACATTAGGTGTATCTTTAGCAATTGCAAAAGCAGCAGCAGAATCTTTAGGAATGGAATTATATCAATATATTGGTGGAGTTAATGCAAAAACAATGCCAGTTCCAATGATGAACATCATGAATGGTGGAAAACATGCAGATTCAACATTAAGTGTACAAGAATTTATGATTATGCCAGTTGGAGCAAAATCATTTAAAGAATGTTTACGTATGTGTGCTGAAATTTATCATACATTAAAGAAAGTATTAAAAGCAAAAGGATTAGGAACAGGTGTTGGAGACGAAGGTGGATTTGCACCAAATGTTAAAGACGAAGATGAAGCACTTCAATTAATTGTAGAAGCAATCAAAGAAGCTGGATATAAGCCAGGAGAAGAAGTTTGCTTAGCATTAGATTTAGCAGCAACGGAAATGTATGATGAAGCTAAGAAAATAGGAAAAGAAGGATGCTATCACTTCTGGAAAATTAATGAAACAAAAACATGTGATGAAATGATAGATTTCATAGCAGATTTATGTGAAAGATATCCAATAATCTCAGTTGAAGATGGATTAGCAGAAGAAGATTGGGATGGATGGAAAAAGCTAACAGATAGATTAGGAGAAAAAGTTCAATTAGTTGGTGATGATTTATTTGTTACAAATATTAAGAGATTACAAAAAGGACTTGATATGGGAGTTACAAACAGCATTCTTATCAAATTAAACCAAATTGGAACATTAACAGAAACATTAGATGCAATAGAATTAGCTAAGAAAAATGGTTATACAGCAGTTGTATCACACAGAAGTGGTGAAACAGAAGATACAACATTAGCAGATGTTGCAGTTGCAACAAATGCTGGTCAAATAAAAACTGGTGCACCATGTAGAACAGATAGAGTTGCAAAATACAATAGATTATTAAATATTGAAAATGAATTAGGAGAAATTGCAATATATCCAGGAAGAAAAGGATTAAATAAATAATTGTAAAAAGTACAAGAAAAAACTTGTACTTTTTTGTATTTAATGATATGATAGACACGAAAAAATAAAGACTAAAATATGAAAGGAAGATAGAAATGAAGATTTTAGTAACAGGTGCAAACGGAATGTTAGCAAAAGAAGTTAAAGAGAAATTTGGAAAAGAGAACGAAATAATAGCAACAGATGTAGCAGAATTAGATATTACAAACGAAAAAGCGGTAATGGATTATATAATGAATCTAAAGCCAGAATATATTATAAATTGTGCAGCATATACAGCAGTAGACAAAGCAGAAGAAAATTATGAATTAGCAGACAAAATAAATGGAGATGGACCAGCTAATTTAGCAAAAGCAGCAAAAAGTGCTGGTGCAAAACTTGTACATATTTCAACAGATTATGTATTTGGTGGAGAATTAGATGTTTCAAAAGATTATAAAGAAGATGATCCAAAAGCTCCAGTAACAGCATATGGAAAAACAAAATTGCGTGGAGAAGAAGGAATTGAAAAAAATATGGAAGAATACTATATTTTTAGAACAGCATGGTTATATGGAGTTGGAGGAAACAACTTTGTAAAAACAATGACAAAACTTGGTTCAACAAGAGATGAAATAAATGTAGTATCAGACCAACATGGAAGCCCAACATATGCAAAAGATTTAACAGAAATAATATATCAAGCAATAAACAAAAAAATACCATATGGAATATATAATGCAACAAACGAAGGATATACAACTTGGTATGAATTTACAAAAGAAATACTTGCAGAACAAGGAATAGAATGTAAAGTAAATCCAGTAACAACAGAAGAATATATAGAAATGATGAAAATAACACAAGCAAAAAGACCATTTAATTCTCAAATGTCAAAAGCAAAACTTGAAGAATGTGGAATTAAAATACCAGATTGGAAAGATGGCTTAAAAAGATATTTAAAAGAGGCAAAAGAATTAGAAAATTAGTTGCGAAAGGAATGAAGAAATATGAAAAATAGAAAAGGAATTATTTTAGCTGGAGGAAGTGGAACAAGACTATATCCATTAACACTTGCAATTTCAAAGCAAATTATGCCAGTATATGATAAACCAATGATATACTATCCATTATCAATTTTAATGCAAGCAGACATAAGAGAGGTACTAATAATTACAACACCAAGAGATATAGAAACATTTAAAAGTTTGTTAGGAGATGGTAGTCAATGGGGAATGAAATTTGAATATAAAATTCAAGAAAAACCAAATGGACTAGCAGAGGCATTTATAATTGGAGAAGACTTTATAGGTGAAGATAATGTTGCAATGATATTAGGTGATAACATGTTTTATGGTGAACACTTAGCTGAAAAATTAAAAGAAGCAAATGAAAGAGAAAATGAAGCAACAATATTTGGTTATTATGTAAAAGACCCTAGAGCCTATGGAGTAGTAGAAATTGACAAAGATGGAAAAGCTGTATCAATAGAAGAAAAGCCAGCTGAACCAAAATCAAATTATGCAGTACCAGGACTATATTTCTATACAAACGAAGTAATAGAAATTGCTAAAAATGTAAAGCCATCAGCAAGAGGAGAACTTGAAATAACAACTGTAAATGAAGAATATATGAAACGCGGGCAATTAAAAGTAGAAAAATTAGGTAGAGGAATGACATGGTTTGATACAGGAACACATGATGCATTACTAGAAACAGCAAGCTTTGTACAAACAATAGAAAAAAGACAAGGATTGCAAATATGTTCACCAGACGAAATAGCATATAAAAACGGATGGATAACAGCAAATGAACTTTCTGTTTTAGCAGATAAATATATAAAAACAGAATACGGGCAATATTTGAAGGATTTGGCATTTAATAAATTTGGAGAAGAGTAAATTTATATTTAGCGTAGTATAAAAAAATAC
>CAKPKI010000139.1 GCA_934167135.1 uncultured Clostridia bacterium | reverse complement strand
CGTCAAGTCCATGACAATTTTTAAAAGTGGTATCATTCATTCCAAGTTCTTTAGCTCTGGTATTCATCATCTGAACAAAATTTTCTTCTGTACCACCTAAATATTCTGCCATTGCTGTTACACAATCATTAGCACTAACTACAGCAATGGCTTTTAGCATATCATTAACACTTAATGTTTCTGTTGTATCTAACCAAATTTGAGAACCTCCCATATTAGCTGCATTGGTGCTACATGGAATTTGAGTATCAAGAGTAATTTTTCCACTATCCAGTGCCTCCATAATAAGTAGAAGACTCATAACCTTAGTAACACTTGCTGGATGTAGACGTTCATGTATGTTATGCTCATATAATATTTGACCAGTGCTTTGTTCAATTAAAATTGCAGAGCCAGCATCTAAATTAAGAAAATTGTTATTTGAAATTTCAGCATTTTCAGATAAAGATGAAGATGTCTGCAATGTTGGTTCTGAAACAGTCCAAGTGTAGTTCTCTGTAAAGCCAATGCAAGGTATTGTAAAAGAACATAATAATGATAGTATTAATATAAAATAAATTATTTTTGATATTCGCATATTTTTCCTCCATTTTTATAAATATATGCAGAGAAATGGAGTTATATAACAAACTCTAATAAAGTAAAGTGATTTTACTTCCTTTTTTATTAATAAATCCCTCATCAATTAATAGTTTAAATTCTCTCATCATTGCACTTCTATCAACACTCAAAAAATCAGCTAAATCAGTGTAAGAAAATGGAAGGATAAATGTTTTTTGCAAAGAGCCTTTAGATAATATATCAAAATAAGCAAGAATTTTACTTCTTATACTTCTTTTGGTAAGTAATTCAATACGAAGATTTAATTCTATAATATTATTTAAAAAAAGCTCGCTAAGATTAGTAATTAAAGTTTTATGGAAATCACAGTTACGCCTACATTTGGTAAGTAAAGTATCATATGTAAAAAACAGAATTTCCGAGTTCTTACGAGCTACTGCAAAAAGTTCGTTATTTGTATTTGCTGGATAAAATACTTCTCCAAAAACATCACTATCAACAAAATGGCCAATGATTGTTTTGTTTCCATTTATATCATATCTTATTAAATCAACTTCGCCAGATAATACAATACAAAGCTGATTTCGTTTTTCTATATAAGTTGTTACAGTATCTCCTTTAATAAATTTTTTTATTTTAACTTTATTGCAATCATGTTTAAAATTTTCTATAAAAATTTTTTTGTCAAAATTAGTATCCATAAAAAACACCTCCAAATTGTCAAAATCTTATATACCAAAAGTTACAAAATTCAACATAATAATTATACTAAAAATTATCCGAATTTTCAATAATTATATTTTATTTTTTGTTGCTTTTGCAACAGTTTTTTTGGAAAATAAATGTATAATGTGTATGTACATCAAAGAAATAAAAAGCTAAAAAGTAACTAATATATGTACATAAGAAAGGGTGGAAGTAAAGTGAAAGTTATAAAAAGAGATGGAAGAACAATTGATTTTGATAGAAGTAAAGTAGAATTAGCAATTCAAAAAGCCAATAGAGAAGTAAGAGGAAAAGAAAAAGCGACAAAACAAGAAATTAATGAAATTATAGGATATATAGAAGAATTAGGCAAAAAAAGAATGTTAGTTGAAGACATACAAGATGTAATTGAAGAAAAATTAATGGAATTTGGTAAATACGAACTAGCAAAAAAATATATAGTATATAGATACACAAGAGCATTAGTTAGAAAATCAAATACAACAGATGAATCAATATTAGGACTAATTAGAAATGAAAATAAAGAATTAGCAGAAGAAAATTCAAATAAAAACACAATGTTGGCTTCAACTCAAAGGGATTATATTGCAGGAGAAGTTTCAAGAGATTTAACAAAAAGAATTTTACTACCAGAAAAAATTTCAAAAGCACATGAAGAAGGTATTTTACATTTTCACGATGCAGACTATTATGTACAACCAATATTTAATTGTTGTTTAATAAACATAGGAGATATGTTAGATAATGGAACAGCAATGAATGGAAAAACAATAGAAAGTCCAAAAAGTTTCCAAGTTGCATGTACAGTAACAACTCAAATAATAGCAGCAGTAGCAAGTAATCAATATGGTGGTCAATCAGTTGATTTGAAGCACTTAGGAAAATATTTAAGAAGAAGTCACGATAAATTTAAAAAGAGATTAACAGAAAAATATGGTGGAAAATTACCAAAACAAACTATTGAAGATATAGTAAATGATAGAGTAAAAGAAGAATTAACTGCTGGAGTACAAACAATTCAATATCAAATAAACACTCTTATGACAACAAATGGACAATCACCTTTTGTAACATTATTTTTGCACTTAGAGCCAGATGATGAATATATAGAAGAAAATGCAATGATAATAGAAGAAGTTTTAAAACAAAGAATTCAAGGAATAAAAAATGAAGTTGGAGTATATGTAACACCAGCATTTCCAAAATTAATATATGTTTTAGATGAACATAATTGCTTAAAAGGTGGAAAATATGATTATTTGACAAAATTAGCAGTAAAATGCTCTGCAAAAAGAATGTATCCTGATTACATTTCTGCAAAAAAAATGAAAGAAAATTATGAAGGAAATGTATTTAGTCCTATGGGATGTAGAAGCTTCCTTGCACCATGGAAAGATGAAAATGGAAATTATAAATTTGAAGGAAGATTTAATCAAGGAGTTGTAAGTATAAATTTACCTCAAATAGGAATAATAGCACAAGGTGATGAAGATAAATTCTGGAAATTGTTTGATGAAAGACTAGAAATTTGCAAGGAAGCACTTATGTGCAGACATTATGCACTAGTTGGAACGAAATCTGACATTTCACCAATTCATTGGCAAAATGGAGCAATAGCTCGTCTTAAAAAAGAAGAAAAAATTGATAAATATTTGTATGGTGGATATTCTAGTATATCATTAGGATATATTGGTATATATGAACTAACAAAATTGATGAAAGGTGTATCACATACACAAAAAGAAGGACATGATTTTGCAATAAAAGTTATGAAACACTTAAATGAAACAATTCAAAAATGGAAAAAAGAAACAAATATTGGATTTGCATTATATGGAACACCTGCTGAAAGTCTATGCTATAGATTTGCTCGTATTGATAAAGAAAAGTTCGGAAGTATTCCAGATGTAACAGATAAAGGATATTATACTAATTCTTATCATGTTGATGTTAGAGAAAAAATTGATGCATTTAGTAAGTTGAAATTTGAAAGCGAATTCCAACCATTGTCACAGGGTGGTGCAATTTCATATGTAGAAGTTCCAAATATGAAAAATAATTTGCAAGCTCTTGAAGAAGTTGTTAAATTTATTTATGATAATATTCAATATGCAGAATTTAATACAAAATCAGATTATTGCCAAGTATGTGGGTATGATGGAGAAATGATTATAAATGACCAAAATGAATGGGAATGTCCTCAATGTGGAAATAAAGATCATGCTAAAATGAATGTGGTTCGTCGTACTTGTGGATACTTAGGTGAGAATTTCTGGAATGTTGGTAAAACTAAAGAGATTAAGTCTAGAGTTTTGCATTTATAAAATTATATATGGATTTAATTATTTATTTACAATAACCCATAAAAATATAAGCTTTGAATGAAATGACGAATGTGCATGGAGAAATTTTAGAAATTCTATGCAATTTTATGGTAAGAGTTCACGATAGTGGAAAGGACCCATAAAATAAATTAGAATTT
>CAKPKI010000138.1 GCA_934167135.1 uncultured Clostridia bacterium | reverse complement strand
CAAAAAGGAGTAAATACAGTACAATCAATAATAGAAGAAACTGAATCGCATGAAGAAGCTGCACACAAAGCAGTAAATGCGGCAATAGAAGAAATCCAATCACATCCAGAAATGCCTGTGGGAGAATTTATAAAAAGATTACAAAAAAATACAGATTTATCTGATGTGGATTTGGTAAAAATCATAAAACAATTACCTTATGTAAAATCAGAAGAAGAAACTATTGAAGCTGTAGAAGCAACAGACTTGTCATCACAAAAAATTGCAGAAATAATTGAAGATGCACCAATAAGACCAGATATAGCACAAAAAATTGTTGAGCAAATACCTGATGAGGACATTCAAAAAGAGCAACAAGCTAAAATAGAAAAAGAATTAGAAGAACAACGAAAACAAACAATATTAAAAAAGAAAAATGAAATACTTAATAAATTATCAGAAATTTATAACAAATGTGATGAAATAGAAGCACCAAAATTAGTTGACCAAATAAACTCATTAAATATAGAAGATAGAACGCAAGAAATTGAGAAAAAAATACTTGATGTGGTAGCCAAAAGAGTAGCATTGGATTGCATGAAATATGGAGATCCAAGATTGAAAACTTTAACAAAAATAATTCCAGCAACCGAAATGTTTGAAGCTGATTTGCCATTTTTAGCACAAAAAGAGTACAAAACTATAAAATCAGATTATGATGAACAAGGAAAAGAATATATTGAATATGGACCTAAGACAAAGGAATTAGTAAAAAAACTACTGATAGACATAATTGCACAAAAATCAGCAGAAACATATGATGAAATTGGAGATTTTAATATACCACAGACAGAACGTTTTCAAAATTTAAGCAATGATGATGTACAATCTTTTGTAGATACTGTACAAACATATAGTGAAGAAATAGACAAAGTAGACTCTGATAGGCTTGAAAGTCAATTGAAAGGTGAAAGTGTAACAGGAGTACAAGATATAAATTCAATGCTGGAGAAAATGAAACCAAGGGATAAAGAGATTGCAATACAAAATATTGTTGAACTCCTTAGAAATAGCAACAAACAAGAAAATAAAATAGATAAAGGAATAGAAGAAATTAAATCTAAAATAAAATCACTTCCTACATCAATGCAATCTAATACAGTGCAAATTATACTAAATGTTCTTGATGAGCAAAGAGAAGCAATGGACATGTGGAAAAAGCATAAGAAAAAAGCACAGATATCAACAGGTGAAGTGCCTCATGATGATAAAAAAGAAAATGATAGATAAAAATAACTATTAATGATGTATTTTTAATTTATAAAGAAATCCATTAAATATAAGTTTTGAATGAAATGACGAATGTGTATGGAAAAATTTTAGAAATTCTATGCAATTTTAAGGAAAGAGTTCACGAGAGTGGAAGGGTGCCTTAAAATAAATTAGAATTTCTTAAATTTTGTAATAAACCGAGGAATGTAATGAAAAACTTATATTTAATGGATTTCTTATAAAACTAAAAATATAATAATTAAAATTTTATTAAGATATTCTTTGGATATTGTACTTATCAGTTTCATGTGGTAGAATATAAAATGTAATGAGGTAGAAAAAATGAAGAAACAAACTAAAATAGTAATGAATTTCACACTATTCATTCTTTTAATATTATTAACATTTTATATATTATTAAAAGATCAAAACATATTAGAAGTATTTGATATAATAAAATCTGCAAAAATAGAATTTGTATTAATTGGAATTTTGTGTGTAGCAATTTATGTAATATGTGAAGCTATAAATATATCAAGAACTTTAAAGGCATTAGAAGAAAAATCTACATTTATAAATAATATAAAATATGCATTAATTGGATTTTTCTTTAGTGCAATAACACCTGCAGCAAGTGGTGGCCAACCAATGCAAATTTATTATATGCACAAAAAACACATATCTGTAGCAAATTCAACATTAACATTATTAATAAACCTAACAAGTATGCAAATTGTAACAATTGGATTAGCATTATTTAGCATAATGATTAATTACCAATATATGAATAAAACATTAATTATTTTATTTACAATAGGAATATTACTAAACTTATCTGCATTAACATTATTACTAGTTGGAATATTTTCAAAAAAATTATCAAGGGCATTAATAAATTTTGCAATAAATATATTAAAACTATTTAGAATAAAAAATATAGAAGATAAAAAGAAAAAGCTCGAAGAAACACTATCTAAATACCAAAACAGTGCAGATTATATAAAAAATAATAAGAGATTAATTTTTAGAACAATACTTACAACATTAGTACAGTATATAGCATATTATAGTGTTACATATTGTACATATAGAGCATTAGGATTTTATGAACACAATATCATAGAAATAGTAACAATGCAAGCAGTGCTATATGGAACAGTTTCTGGAATACCATCTCCAGGAGCAGTAGGAGTAACAGAAGGAGCATTTATTGAAATTTTTAGAAATATTTATCCACAAAATATGATAAAAAGTGCTGTATTGTTAAATAGAGGAATTAATTTCTATTTACTTAATATTGTGTGTGGAACAGTAACAATTTTGAATCAATTAAAAACCAAAAGTGATACTGAACAAGTGGACTAAAGGGTCAGTTTAGTTATATTTCCTCTGATTTTATGTTATAAATGAAATTGGAGGAAAATTAATATGAATAAAATAAAAAAAGTGTTGGCAATAATAATAGTTGTAATTGTTTTATTAGGAGTGTTAGTAACATTGGGAATAGGAAATTATTTTGTTAATTATGCCATTGCAAGAAGTGGTAATGGTGGAAATAGAGAAATTAAAGAAGACTCTAAAATAGAGGTATTAAGTGAAGATGAGCAGATTATAGAAAATAATCGAAAATCAGCAAGTGAGTCTGCTCAAAATTGGGCTAGTAATATAACAAATAAAACAGTAGAAATACAAGCTAATGATGGAGTTACTTTAAGAGGAACAGAATATATAACAGACGAAAATAGTGAAAATTGGGCAATTGTTTTACATGGATATAGAGCAGAGCCAAAATCAGTGTTAACAATAGGAGAACATTTTTCAGAAAAAGGATATAATGTATTAATTCCAAGCATGAGAGCTTGTGCAGATAGTGATGGTGAATTTGTAGGAATGGGTTGGCTTGACAAAGATGATTTGAAATGTTGGATTAATCTAGTCTTAGCAGAAAATTCTAACGCCAAAATTATATTACATGGTTCATCAATGGGAGCAGCAGCAGTATTAATGGCATCAGGAGATGAGTTGCCATCAAATGTAAATGCAATAATAGCAGATAGTGGTTATACCTCAGTTTGGGATATTTTTGCATCAGAGGCGAAAGCAAGATTTGGATTACCATCATTTCCGGTTTTGAATATGTTTCAAGTTGTTGCAAGAGTGAGAGTAGGTTATAATATAAAGAAAGCCTCTGCATTAGAGCAAGTAAAAAATAGTAAAACACCGATTTTATTTATACATGGTGACAAAGATGATTTTGTTCCAGAAAGTATGTGTGAGTCTTTGTATGATTCTGCTAATTGCATAAAAGATAAATTAATTATTAGTGGTGCAGGACATACAGATTCTAAGTATAAAGAACCAGATACTTATTATAATAAGATTTTTGAATTTATTGATAAAGTAAAGAACTAGATAAATATAAGGAGTCTTAGATTTTCTTGAAATTTTCATTTGATAGAAGATCTAAAACTCACTTTTTTTGTTAATTATTAACATAAAGTTGACAAAACGCTATAAATGTTGTATAATAATGTGTGTTAAGCAAAGGCTTAATGC
>CAKPKI010000137.1 GCA_934167135.1 uncultured Clostridia bacterium | reverse complement strand
GAGGAATGTAATGAAAAGCTTATATTTCAAGGATTTCTTTTGAAAATTTTATCAAAACCATTATACAATAACGATTTTTCCATTTTCTCCAAACAATTGCCTTACTGTTACTTTACTTTCATTAATCTTTTTTCGTATATTTTTCAAAGTATCTCTTGCATACAATTTTGCCTCTAACAAATCCTTTTTTTGAAACACATTCATATTTTCTCTCCAAATACATTCTTCTTTGCTAATTTCTATTTCGTAATTATTTATATTCAATCCACAAAAACGCTTAGAGTTGATTTTAATTCCACCTTCAACATTCAGTATTACAGCATTTTCATTTAACCTGTATTGATTTAATATTTGATTATTAAAATCCAAATTTAATATTATTTGACTCTTTGCAAGACTTTTTTTCTTATTATTTGATATAACAATTAAAATTCCTTCATTACTATACAATTCTTTTTCAATTTTTTTAAGTCTTTCTATGTGATTTGTTACAACAGTCAATTTCTTATATTGTCTTGCCAAGTTTTTTATTGTTTCTATTCCAATATCAGTTATCTCATTTGTTGCCACTGCTATCTCACATTCTTCTTTCTTTATATTTTTATTATTTATTACATACTCTAATATCTCAGGTATTAAATATTTTTCCAACCATCTTCCGTCAAATATTCTAATATTATTAGCATTTATTGCATTTATAAAGTTTTTATTTTTTTGTATTTCATGGCTTAATACAATATTTGTAACTCCTTCTTTTTCAAGTTTTTTTACTATTTTTTCTATGTTTTTATTTTTTTCAAGCTTATCATATATATATATATTATCATCTTTTATTTTGTATTTTTTTATTTTTAATTTAGGCTTATCCCTTTTTTCTATATAATATGTCTTCATTAGCTCACCTCTTCTAATAAATATGAAACCTCTAAGAAATTTATTCCTAGAGGTTATTATCTATTTAATTTTTAGTAAGCTCATTTTTTATTATTGTCCATACATTTGATGTTTCCATGTCTTTTTTCCAGCACGATGTTCCACCTAAATTATATTTAGTAACAAGTGCTACTTTTTCTTTTATTGATGTACCATCTTCTATCCACATTTTTATTGTGTTTTTTCCTGATGCATATTCTATATAATATTGTTTTAATGTATCATCCCATTGTTTTTCAACATTATTTGGAATTTTTACATTCATCATTGAAACTACACTTCTGTCTTTTATTGTTCCATCTTGTGCCACTGTCCATTGTCTTGTATAGAATGGCATTCCTAATATAATTTTATCTGTGTCAACTTCATCATATTCGATAATTTTTTTCAAACTAGTTTCTACCCAATTTAATCCAGCAGTTGTTCCAGGTTTACTACTTGATGTTCCATATTGGTCATATGCCATAAATACAAGATAGTCTGCTACATCTCCTATTATATTTCTATCAAAACATAATGACCAATTAGGGTCACCATCTGGTGCTGTAACATCTACAGATGTTACAATTCCCATTTCTTCCATACGTGGTGTCAATTCAATTATAAATCTTGAGTATTTATCCTTATCTGCCTCATACATATTTTCAAAGTCTACATTTATTCCATCTATATCATATTGTGCACATTTTTCTACAATACTTTGTATTAGTGCTTGTCTTTTTGTGTAACTATTTAATATTGTTGATGAAACTTTTATTCCAGCTTCTGCATTTGATAACATTGCCCATACTTTATATCCATTTGAATGAGCCCAATTTATATATGCATTTCCAGCATCTCCAACATTGTCTTTTAGAACTCCTGTATCTTTTTCTAAATAGAAGAATGATGGTGATACTACATTTACTCATTCTATTACTTGTCCAGTTCTATCTGGTGCTTTTACATATTGAGAGTAATAATCCCAGAACATATCAACTTTTCCAGTTATTTGTTTTATCTTTTCTTTTGCTTCCCTTGTAGTTGTTATGTCTTCTAATTTACTTGTTTTTACATACCCTACTTTTCCTTTTTGTGTTCTTATTTTTGTCCAGCCTTTTTCTGAGATTTCGTCATTGTTTTTTACAACTATTACACTCTCTCCTTTTTCAATTTTGGCTACTGTTCTTGAAAATCCTTCTTTTTTTGATTTTACAGATATATCTGACTTTGTTTGTGCTTTCATTTGTTCTCTATCTAGTGAATCTATTATTATTACTTTAGATTCTGTTATATTTTCTATTTCTATGTCATATACATCTTTCATTTCACTAATTGGCAAATATGTTGTATCATTGTCTTTTATTGCATGTGCACTTATTTTTTTAGTTGAACCATTTAATGTTAGTTTGTTTGAGTCAAACCCTATACTTGCTATTTTATCATCATATGTTGTTACTATTTCTCCTATTTCATCTTCTAAATATATATATTTATCAAAGAAATTCTTCATGTCTTCCATTGATATATATATAACTCCATCTTCTATTTTAGGTTCTTTTTTTAGCCTTTCTGTTACATTAGTATTATTTATTACTAAACTTATTTTGTCACTTGTTTGCTCTTTTATAAAGTCTTCTGCTTTTATTAGTATAAATACAATTATGAATAATATTGCTAATAATATTAACATTCTTTTTATAATTTTTCCATTTTTGCTATTTAGTGCTTTCATTTGTTTTTCTCCTTGCTTTTTTTGTTTATTATATTATACTAGCAAAAAAATGGCAAGAATATTCTTGCTATTTTTTTGAAAATGTTATAGGTTAATTTTCTTAAAGAACTCCTTGAAATTCATTTACATTTTTCTAAATACTCCAGCTACTTTTCCTAATATTTTACAGTCAGGTACTATTATAGGATCCATTGTATGATTTTCTGGTTGTAAACGAATATGTCCATCTTCTTTATAGAATGTTTTTACTGTTGCTTCGTCTTCTATTAGTGCTACAATAATTTCACCATTACTAGCATTGTTCTGTTTTTTTACTAATATATAATCTCCATCAAGAATTCCAGCTTCTATCATGCTTTCTCCTTGTACAGTTAACATGAAACTTTCACTATTTCCTACAAAATCTATTGGAATAGGAAATGTATCTGTTACATTTTCTACTGCTAGTATTGGCTGACCTGCTGTTATTTTTCCAATTACTGGTACATCTACTAATTCTCTTTGAGCATAGAAATTTTTGTTTTCTTTTTTTACTGGTTGTCCATCAGTTCCTTTTATTACTTTTAATGTCCTTCCTTTTTTATCTTCTTTTTTTATAAATCCTTGTTTTTCCAATTTTGATAAATATGCATGTACTGTAGCTGTAGAACTTAATCCTATTGCTTTACCAATTTCTCTTACTGATGGTGGATACCCATTTTCTTTTACTTGTTCTTCTATAAATTTTAAAATAGCTTTTTCTTTTCTTGTTGTTTCTGCTCTAGTTCCCATTTATATCACTTCTCCTTTATATATTGCTATAATAGCATATAAAAAAAGAAATGTCAAACAAATTTTTGACATTTCTTTATTTTTTTATCTTTCTTATTTCATATTTTATTATACCTGCTGGTGCTTGAACATCTACAGTTTCACCTTTTTTAGCTCCTAATAATGCTTTTCCTATTGGTGATTCATTTGAAATTTTGTTTTCAGCTAAGTTTACTTCTGTTGAACCTACTATTGTATATTCTAATTCTTCATTAAATTCTAAATCATATAATGTTACTGTATTTCCTATTTGTACTGTTTTTGTATCAATTTCACTTTCATCTATTATTTTTGCATATCTTACTTTGTTTTCTAATTCTGCAATTTTAGCTTCATTTTCTGCTTGTGCATTTTTTGCTTCATCATATTCTGAATTTTCTGATAAATCTCCAAATCCTAAAGCAACTTTTATTCTTTC
>CAKPKI010000136.1 GCA_934167135.1 uncultured Clostridia bacterium | reverse complement strand
AAACTGCACAGCAACAGAGGTAATAACTAACTTAGGAAAATTAAATGTGTCAAATGTAACAAACATGTATAGAATGTTTAGAGGAACAGGATATAATGCAATGACAACATTAGACCTAGGAAGTAACTTTGTTACAACAAATGTAACGAATATGTCTGCAATGTTTGAAACAACAGGACATAAAGCAATGACAACATTAAATTTAGGAAATAATTTTAATACTGCAAAAGTAACGAATATGTCATATATGTTTAATGCAAGTGGATACACAAAATTAGCAAGCCTAGATTTAGGAAATTCATTCTATACAAGTAGTGTAACAAATATGTATAGAATGTTTAGAGAAACAGGATATAAACTATTAGAAACATTAAATTTAGGAAGTAACTTTAACACAACAAGTGTAACAAACATGAGTGAAATGTTCTATCAAACAGGAAGAGAAAAACTAGCGACATTAAATTTAGGAAGTGACTTTAATACAGCAAATGTAACAAACATGAGTGGAATGTTTAACTGGATGGAAAAATTAACAGCACTAAATTTAGGAAGCAAATTTGACACAAACAAAGTAACAGATATGAATGGAATGTTCCAAGGAGTTGGAAATACAGCAACAACAAGTAGTATAAATTTAGGAGCAAACTTTAATACAAGTAAAGTAACAAATATGAGCAATATGTTTGATAATACAGGATCAACAGCAATGACAACACTAGATTTAGGAGATAAATTCTATACAACAAGTGCAACAAATATGACAAACATGTTTAATAACACAGGATCAACAGCAATGACATTACTAGATTTGGGACCAGCATTTACAAAAATAGCTGGAACATATACAAATATGTTTACAAATACAGGAAAATCAGGTAGTGCGGTAATATATGCAACAGAATCAATATTCCAAACAACAAAAGCATTTAAGTTAAATACAAGTTCATCAACAACAATAGCATATACAAGAGGAACAATAAATGGAAGATATAGAACAGAATGGATAAAACAATCAGTAACATATGATACAACAAATAAAACAGTAACAATAGTGTTAAGAGGAAGAACAAATGCAGAGGCAGGAGCAACATATGTAAGTAATCTAACAAGTACATTAACAGCAGACAAAATAACAGTAAGTATAGATGGAGATTCATCAGCATCAAGTGAAATAACGAAAGAAATAGTAAAAACAGAAGCTAAAGCAAATGCAACAACAGGAGCAAATGATGTAGAAGTAACATTAAAATTATCAAATATAGCTCAAGCAACAAGAAAGTCAGGAAAAAAATATAAAGAGTGGAGTGGAAATATAGCATTAACAATACCACAAGGAAACTTAACAGACACATATGGAAACAAAAATATGACAGTAACATCAGAAGGAGCAAGAGATGGACATACATTAGAAGAAGATACAAAAGTAGATAAAAATACAGCAGGTAAAATGTTTACAGACTTTATACAACCAGAATTTACATATAAGTCAACAGATACTACAATAGTTCCTGGAGAAGGAGCTAATGCAGATAAAGAAAAAGTAGAAATAACATTTGATGTTGTAGATAAATATTTTGATAAAGTAGATACAACTAAATTTTCTGCAAGCCAGATAACAGTAGGAATAGATAGTTATGATAAGACAGAATTAAATAATGCAATACACAAAGAATTAACAACAGTTGGAGATGTATTAGATACTGATGGTAAAATAAAAATAGGAGAAAGATATAAGTTAACAATTACAAATTTAGATACAACAAAAGATGGATATAAATATAGTGGATATATGTCATTAGCATTTAATGCTGGTGCAATACAAGATAAATCAGGCAATAAAAGTGCTGCAACAACAATAACAATAGGGAAAGATGAACCAAATGGTACAGGCTCAGGGTCTATTGTTGATGTAGTAGATCCAGTATGGTATGTAAAAGAAAAAGACTTAAATGCAGGAACAATAAAAATAGGAGTAAAAGATAAGTACTTAGTAAAAACAGGAGGAAACAAAGATGATTTAACACTATTAGCTAGTAAAATATCAGTGATTGTAAATGGAGTAGAATCAAATCAAGTACAAAAAACTGTAACATCAGGACCAACATTAGTAACATCAGGAACAGACGGATATGATACAGAATATGAATATACAATTAAATTATCTAATATTATATCATCAGGAGGAGGATATACAGAAGTTACACCAAAAGAAACAATAGTTGGAGGAAAGGCAAAATATAAAGACGAAAATGGTGGAAATATAATTCTAAGAGTTGAATCAGGAGCAGTAAAAGATGCATTTGAAAATACAAGTAAAAAACAAGAACTAGAAATAGGAAATATTGATAGTACAAAACCAGAAGTATATGATATACAAAAAACGATAGCTGACAATGGTGATGAAACATTTGTATTTAATATAACAGATAAAAATTATGATGAAACAAAAACACTAACACTAAATGACTTAAATATAACACTAGATGGAGTTGAACTAAGTGATAAAGTAGGAAAAGACTTACAAGTTAGTTCAAAAATTACAGACCAAGCAACAAACACAGTAATAGGACATCAATATAAATTAAAACTAACAAATATGAGAGAGGCAGATACAGTATTCTTAGAAGCATTAAGAGGAGATAGTAGAGTATATAGAGAAAATAGTGGAACAATAAAAATTACAATTAATGAAAATTCAGCAAGCGATAAAAAAGGAAATACATTAAATACAGATACAACAACAATAACAAGCTTTAATGATAAACTAGAACCAGAAGTAGTATATCAATGGTCAAATTCAGTTATAGATAAAAATAATAAGACATTTACAATGATATTTGATATAACAGATAAATATTATGATACAGCAAATTCAAAAGGATTAAGTATTGAAGACTTAGGAATAACAATAGGAGGAAAGACACCAGAAGGTATAGAAAAATCATTAAGCAAAATTGATATACCAAATGGAGAAGGAAAAGGACAAAGATATAAGCTAATACTATCAAATCTAGAAAAAGTGCAAATAAAAGAAGGAGATAAATATCTAGATTATAGTGGAGCAGTTTCAGTAACAATACCACAGAATAAAAAGACAGGAGAAAATGTAGCAGTAGATACTTCAGGAAACAAAAGTATAACAACTACAATAACATCAGGAATAACAATACCAGGAGGAAGTGGTTCAGAAGAAGCAGTAGATGTTGTAGATCCATATATTGAAAAAACAAGTAGTTCAGTAAAAGCAAAAGAAGGAACAGCAACAATTACAATAAGAGCTTCAGATAGATATTTAGATAAAACAAAAAGCACATTGACAAAAGACACAATAAAAGTTTATATAAACGGAAGTGAAAATTCAGTTGTAAAAACAGGATGGTCAACATCAGAAGAAACAGAAACAAGAACAGAAAAGGGAAAGACATCAACAGTACACATAGCAACAAACTATACACTAAATATATCAGGATTTAATTCAGATATAAATCAAATAAAAGTTGTAGTGCCAGAAGGAACTGTAAAAGATAGTACTGGAAATGGAAACAAACAAGCTGAATATATACTTTATAATGTATTGAAAAGTGCAGAAACAGAAGCAGAGCCAACAAGTGGATTCTTAGGAAATACAACAATACAAAGACAAAATATTTATAATGTAACATTTGAAAAAATGATACCAACATCAGTATATAACCATTCAACAAATACAATAACAGACAAAACAAGAGCATGGGATGTATCAGCACAAGGAGATAAATCAATAATTGCATGGTATGTAGATAGTGAAAGAAAAAATGGAACATATAAAATACACATAGCAAATAACAACAATAAACCAGTACAAGCAAACTTAAACTATGAAGTAGACAGTAGTGAAATATATGCAAACCAAAATTCAACACAGTTATTTA
>CAKPKI010000135.1 GCA_934167135.1 uncultured Clostridia bacterium | reverse complement strand
GTGCTATACAAAAGAGAAAAAACTAAAGGAGGAACATATGAGTTATCATTTTAGAGATTCAGGATATCCTGGAGAAGATTACCTTATCGTAACAAAAAAAGGAAAAGAGGAAGGAAACCTTCCTGACGGCATTATCCTACTTGGAGGATTAATGTATTGGGATATGGATTTTCGATACTGGATAAGAGAAGCGGAGCAATATGGATATTATGTTTATCCTGCAAAGCATTGCGAAGATTTGAACGAGATCACGCATATCTCGGAATTCGGTTTTGTTAATCGCTTTGGTTTTTTCATAACAAAAGAACCATTGTTTGTGCATAGCCATGAGGATATCATGATTGGACAAGGCTGGTTTGTCAGGAAACATACTACTGATTTTATGGAAGCCTTACAGGCTTTAGATGATAAGGAGAAAGCAGATGGAAGATAGAGAAATTAAAGTGCAATCATTAGATGAATATTTAGGAGAAAGAGGACTTTCTTTTCCTGTATCCGATTTTATGTTGGACAAAACCCGCATCCCTCACGGTCTGACCAGCAGAGCGAAAAAAAGGATGCATAGAGAAGCAGATATTGCGAGAAATGATTATTCAAAAAGGCGCATAGCCGCAATTAATGAGTACAATGCTAAAGTTGAAAATGGGGAGATTAGGAAGCCAAATATAATTGAAACATCCCTTAAAACAGCTCATGGACATGAGGACAATCCTTCGGTTCAGGCGGCAAGGCGCATATTGAAAAAAAGAGGAATTGACTGGAAAACGGGTAAAAAACTGAAAACATTAGAAGATGATTCTGCAAAATAACTATAGGAGTATTTTATTAACATAGCGGCAGTAGTGAGCGGAGATATCGGTATCTCCTACTGCCAAGAGGTAAGCACCGCCGGGAGGAAACACCGGCATTCAGTCTCCGTCAATACCGGCTGGGGATTAAAATGGCGTAGAATTTACTATTTGTAGTGGATATATCCATACGGCAAGAGGAAAACAGAAGTCCTACTGGCTGGAATTAAAGTAAAAAATAAATTGGAGGTCAGAATGAAATACAAAGTATATGGAAATTATGTGTTCTCAAAAAATGATAAGAATCCATTGACTGAACTTGCTGTCTAAAACGAAGAAAGTTGTTCCAACTCTTCCTTCCGTACTTTGTAGTGTAGTTTCTTGTAAACTATTTTACAGTACAACATAGAGAGTTGGAACACTTTCATTACTATTTGTGCCGCCAGCCGAAGGCGGCGGAATGGAGATTATCATGAAAGTATTTTATTTAGCACAAGAAAATTTCGGTTGTGTTGTTTATGCAGATAATGAAAACGATGCATTTGAAAAAATGAAATGTCAACGGAAAGAATTATTAGAATCTTTAGGCGTATCATTAGATATTACACGATGGGGAATTGAAGAATTCACAGCAGATTTATACGATGGTGTTTTATGTTTTTATTAAGATAAAATGATAATTCTTTAGAAAGTGAGAATGTATTATGAAAAAGAAATTTGAAGAATATATTTTAGAAAATTTTACAATCGATAATAATGGCAGGAAAATAATCTACAATATCATTGATTGGGTATGGATGCAATCAATGGATAAAGAAGATTCAGTTAATACTTTGGATTTTCTCTTAGATGGAATAGGGATTAAAAAAGAAGAGATCGAACAGTTTATTGACTGGAATTAAAACAACAGAAGAATGTATATTAGATAACAGGCAAGAAGCTTTCTCTATAATACAGTAAAATCAAATACAATCAATGTAAGAAAAAAGATCGGTTTAACCGGTCTTTTTTTTATTATATGTGATTTTTCATATTATAAGGGTAAATCGAATGTTCGAAATAATATAGGAGTAACGGGTTTGCTGCAGCACAAAATCTGGATTTTACTCTTATGAATTAAATGATTGCAATAAATAAAATTTATAATGAAGATTGTTTGGATGGAATGCAGAAAATAGATGATAAATCCATCGACCTTATCTGCACTGACCTGCCTTACGGCCAAACGGCAAGAAATAAGTGGGACTCTGTAATTCCATTTGAGCCACTATGGGAACAGTATGAACGTATCATTAAAGATAATGGGGCAATTATCCTGTTTGGCAATGGGATGTTCACTGCAGATCTTATGCAAAGTAACCGAAAGCTCTGGCGGTATAACATTATATGGGAAAAAACACAGCCTAGTGGACACCTTAATGCAAATAAGATGCCGCTCCGGAAACATGAGGATATCTGTGTTTTTTATAAAGAAATACCTCCACGAGTATATGAAGATATTTGCGTTTTTTATAAAAAGTTGCCTACATATCACCCGCAAAAAACAGGCGGACATCCTAGAAAAGTAAGTAAAACAGAACATAAACGCAATAGCAAAAAATCAACGGATTACAGAGAATATGACTTTGTATCCTATGATAGCACAGAGCGGTATCCTACATCCATCTGGAAGTTTCCAAAGGATACCCAAAAATCTGCACTGCATCCAACCCAAAAGCCCGTGGCACTAATTGAAGAAATCATCAAAACCTATACAAATCCCGGCGATTTAGTCTTAGATTCTGCCGCCGGCAGTTGTACAACAGCTGTAGCAGCAATGAATACAGGACGAAATTATATCTGTTTTGAGAAAGATAAAGAGTTTTATGAAATTGGATGTAAAAGAGTTGTTTTAATCCCCAGCCGGTATCCTTGCGAAGGCTGATTGCTGAGCAAAACTCGGCGGTGCTTACTTTTTGTCAGTAGGGGATACCGTTTTCTCTCCGCCCACTACTGACAACATATATTTCATATATATCATTTTTTTAGAAGAAAGATATTTTTAGAAGAAAAATTAATTGTTGAGGAGAATCTTTCTTATAAAAATTCTTTTTCTTCTTGATCACACATAATAAAGATGTGGGCAGGAATTTTCCTTACTGTTTTGCTAAAATACAATTGTCTAAAAATCATGTGTGGTTCTGTCAGAGCCACGGGATACATCTTCTAAAAATCTGACAATTACTCCTGCCCCAACAGCTTTAGCTTATAGCTAAGGCTTTTTTTTTGCATGGAATTCGATTCTTTTTTGAAAAAAGTTGTAGGTGAAACACAAGCATATTAAGAGAGTACATATTTTTCAAAATAAGGAGGATTAAAGATGAGAAAGAAAAATGTAAAAGGGGATAATGCTATTTCAGTAAAGTTACTTACAGTTAAAGATTCTTGCGCAGTTGGATTTTTGGATCTTACCTCTGATTTTAGAGTGAAAGAATGCTTAGATGACAATACAGATTACGCATGGGGTATTTTTAAAAATGACGAATTAATCGGCTATTGTACGATAGGCTACGCCGATGACATAGGTGATATTATTGAGAAACACCCTGAACATACGGATGATTCACTTTTAATTAGTGATGTATATATTAAACCTAAATTTCGGGATAGGGGATATGGAACATATCTCCTTACGGAAGTTATTCATAATCGTTGGAAATTAGATGGGTATAAAAATACAGTTTATCTAGTAGTAATGTATGATAAGTTAGTATATTTTTACGGGAAAATAGGATTTAAATCATTAAATGAACCAAATGGTAATTTTTCCGGGGCTATGGTTTTATCCATCAATTCGTTAAAAGTCTCAGCCTAAGAACTACTGATCTATCTGAAAAAATGGAGAAATTATAAACGGAGGATTATAAAAAATGAAACGATTATTAACAGGTTGCCCTATCTGCGGCGGGAAATTACGTTGTGATAAAATAAACCAGTACGTGAATAGACACACCGTTAAGAAGAATGGAGAATTAACAAAGACATGTGAAAAAATAAATTACGGTGAAATAACTTCTTCTTTTTATTGTACAAAGAAAGATTGCTATTTTTCGACAAATACAGATTGGGTAGGAGAATATCCATATGAGTACAT
>CAKPKI010000134.1 GCA_934167135.1 uncultured Clostridia bacterium | reverse complement strand
GATACAAATTGAAAAGGATGGCAATAAAGGACAAGGAGATGTTTTAGAAGGGACATTTCTTTCAGCAAAGGAGAATGATAACTCTAATTTTATAAAAAAGTTAAAAAAAGATAGCAATCTAACGCATTTTTATGAAAATGGATTTGTATATTTTAGAAGGAAAAAGATAGAAGAATTATATTCTATATGTTTTTATGGGTTAAAAGATAATAGTTTCACACAAAAAAATATTGAAAAGGATGGAAAGGCACATTATATATCTAGAGTAGAAAATAGTTATTTTACGGATTTTTCTAACAATATCACAGAATTAGACTACGAATCTATAGAGGATAATGAGAAATTTGTTGTTATGTTTATTAATAATCCTCATAAATTATTTGAAAGAGTAAGAGATGCCTTAAAGAAAATTGGACTAAGCGAAGATGAAATAATTATTTCGCCAGTTGAGTATATCGATAAAAAAGTTGTTTCAATTTCTGCTATACCATATCCAAAAGAATTACTTTTAAAAGATAATTATTATTCTCAACAGAGTGAAATAAGAATCATAATTAATAGCTCAAATGATAAATTTATGAAATATATGAAAGATAATAATAATACAATAGATATTGGAAATATTGAGGATATTACAGAAATATATGATTACTATTTTCAAGATTTATTAATAGAAAAAACAGGAAAGAATAGTATTATTTTTACTCTACCAAAACCTATGTTGGAATCTTTTGAAGAAATGAATTTAGAAAGATTATTAAATATAATAGTACAAGTTTCTTCTAATACAATACCTCAAAAAATGGGCAATGATGAAAAAGAAGAATTATTAACACATATAAAAAAATGTATAAAAGATAAATATAATATAGATGTAGAATATAATAATGGAGAAATAGAAATATATAATGCTAATGAAGAAATTTTTAAATATCTTGAAAATTTAGAAAAACCATATAAAAAGGTGTTATATTTTGAAAATAGAATAAATTCACTTATTTTAGAAGGAAAATATAAGGAAGTATTAAAAGAAGTGGATAATGAATTGGATGATGACGAATTAAATAGAATAGGAATATATTATATAGGAAAAATTCTTGAAATTCAAAAAAAATATTTTGAAGCCATTGAAAAATATACATATTGCATTAATAATGAAATAAAAGAATGTGATTCTTTATCTTCTAGATCAAATTGCTATTGTAGAATTGGAGAATACAACTTAGCTTTAAAAGACCTAGAAGTTTTACAGGATAAAATAGGATACAATTCACAAATTTATGCAAATAAGGGCATAAACTATGTTTTTTTAAATAAATTAAATGATGCAATAAAAGAGTTTGATAAATCAATATCAATGGAAGAGAATAATCCATTTGCCTATTATAATAGAAGTGTAGCTTATTATAGATTGTCAAATTTCAAACAAGCAAAAGCAGATATTGAAAAAGCATTAAAATATGATTCTCAAAATGAAAAATATAATGAAGAATATAATAGATTTTACAAGAATATTAGCTAATGAAAATATAACTTTAATCTTGCAAAAAATAAAAAATTGTGTTAAATTAAGAACATAGTTATGGTAAAAAAACTCACATTTGTATATGCATTCTTTTCAAACCATTGCTATAACAAATTTTGAAACGGATAATAAGGTGCTTTTGTGCGTGATGTTTTTCGAATACGTCCTCCGCTAACGCACCATATTAAATCTTAGGGTTAAAAAATCCTAGGATTTTTTCGTATCTACTAAAAATAATGGTGGATAACTTATTGTAGAGGAGGAGAAAATATTATAGAAAAAATTATAAATTAGCACTCTACTATTGACAGTGCTAAAATAAAGTGATATAATAATAAATGTCAAAAGAGATATAATAAAAGAAAAAAGACCGAGACATAAGTTTTCGGTCTAAAAACATAGTAAAAAACAGGAGTTGTCAAAAAGTGGCATACATTTTGACAAGTTAAAGGAGGTAGATACTATGAATATTCAAAAATTTACTCAAAAATCATTAGAAGCAATACAAAGTGCACAAACATTAGCAATGGAGAATCAAAATGCACAGGTAGAGCAGGAACATTTAATATTAGCATTATTAGAGCAAGACAATAGTTTAATAGAAGAACTATTGAAAAAAATTAGTACAACAGAAGGGCTAGAAGAAGAATTAAGAAATATAATCAATAATATGCCTAGAGTTACAGGAGGAGCAACACAAAGTGACAGTATTTATGTATCACAAGATGTTAATAAGACATTAGCCGATGCAGAAAATATTGCCAAGAAAATGAAAGACGAATATGTTTCTGTTGAACATATTATGATTGGAATTTTCGACAATGCAAACAGCAAAATCAAAGATTTATTACGAAGATATAGTATTACAAAAAATGAATTTTTAAAAGCTTTATCAGAGGTTAGAGGTAACACAAGAGTTACATCAGATAATCCAGAAGACACATATGATGTACTAAAAAAATATGGTCAAGATTTAACTCAATTAGCAAGAGAGCAAAAATTAGATCCTGTAATAGGTAGAGACTCAGAAATTAGAAATGTTATTAGAATTTTATCAAGAAAAACAAAAAACAATCCATGTTTGATTGGTGAACCAGGTGTTGGTAAAACAGCTATTGCAGAAGGATTAGCATTAAGAATTGTAAGAGGAGATGTGCCAGAAGGCTTAAAAGAATGTAGTATATTTTCACTTGATATGGGGTTATTAATAGCTGGTGCTAAATATAGAGGAGAATTCGAAGAAAGACTAAAAGCAGTATTACAAGAAGTAAAAAAGAGTGAAGGGCAAATAATCTTATTTATTGATGAAATTCATACAATTGTAGGAGCTGGAAAAACAGATGGTGCAATGGATGCTGGAAACTTATTAAAACCAATGTTAGCAAGAGGAGAGTTACATTGTATTGGTGCAACAACTTTAAACGAATACAGACAATATATTGAAAAAGACCAAGCACTAGAAAGACGTTTTCAACCAGTAATGGTAGACGAACCATCAGTAGAAGATACAATTTCAATCTTAAGAGGATTAAAAGAAAGATATGAAGTATACCATGGAGTAAAAATATCAGACAATGCATTAATTGCAGCAGCTACACTATCACATAGATATATTTCAGACAGATTTTTGCCAGATAAAGCAATAGACTTAGTAGATGAAGCATGTGCAATGATAAAAACAGAAATGGAGTCAATGCCAACAGAACTTGATGAAGTATCTAGAAAAATTATGCAATTAGAAATAGAAGAAACAGCACTAAGTAAAGAAAAAGACGAAATTTCAAAACAACGTTTAGCAGATATTCAAAAAGAAAAAGCAGAATTAAAAACTAAATTTGATGCGATGAAAGCAAAATGGGAAAATGAAAAAACAGCTATTGGGAAAGTTCAAAAATTGCGTGAAGAAATCGAGCAAACAAATGCACAAATAGAACAAGCAGAAAGAAATTATGACTTAAACAAAGTTGCAGAATTAAGATATGGCAAACTTCCAGAATTACAGAAAGAATTACAAAAAGAAGAAGAAATTTCAGAAAAAAGCAAAGAAGATGGATTACTAAGAAACAAAGTAACAGACGAAGAAATTGCAAAAATTATATCAAGATGGACAGGAATACCTGTTACCAAGTTAATGGAAGGAGAAAGGGAGAAAATCCTAAATTTGGACAAAATTCTTCATAAGAGGGTAATAGGTCAAGATGAAGCAGTTGAAAAGGTCTCAGAGGCAATTATGAGATCAAGAGCAGGTATAGGAGATCCACGTAGACCAATAGGTTCATTTATGTTTTTAGGTCCAACAGGTGTTGGTAAAACAGAGCTTGCAAAAGCTTTAGCAGAAAGCTTATTTGATGATGAACACAACATTATAAGAATCGATATGTCCGAATATATGGAAAAATATTCTGTTTCTAGATTGATTGGTGC
>CAKPKI010000133.1 GCA_934167135.1 uncultured Clostridia bacterium | reverse complement strand
TTGGGCTGTAGCCAAGCGGTAAGGCACCAGACTTTGACTCTGGCATGCGCTAGTTCGAATCTAGCCAGCCCAACCAATAACGAATCTATTCGAACTAATGGAATAGATAAAACAAAAATCAATCAGTAAAATGGTTGTTTTTTTTGTTGGAAAAAAATCATCCGAAAAGAAAGGGTGGTGTAAAAATGCAGATAATTAAAGAAAAAATTGAATTTGAGAAATCTTTAAAACAACGATTCTTTATATGCGAATTTTCAAATGTTACTCCAATATTTATTAATGGCAGTATTAGAAAGATTGATAAAACAAATCTTTCATATATAGAGCTACATAGGGTAATTGTTAAAGGGATTACATCCTTATTTTTCAATTATTCAAATGATATTTATATTTCTAATTTGACTAATAAAATAAAAATATCAGAGCTTGAAGAGTACCTGAAAGCTGTGTAATCATTAGAAAATTTGACATTTTAAAAAATCGTGATATAATATCTCAGGTAGACAAATTATGTATATGAAAGATATTGTATGATTTATAAAGATTTATATTCAAAGAAAATGAATTTAATTTATAAAAAAGATTTTAAGAAGTGTCATTAGTAATTGATATTTTATTACTATTGGCGCTTCTTTTTTTTTAGTAAAGGAGGTAAAAAATGGACGAAGAAAAGAAAAAATGTGGATTATATATGCGTGTATCAACAGAAGGCCAAGCAAAAGAAGGTTTTAGTTTGCCAGAACAACGAGAAAGATTAGAAATGTTTTGCAAGTTCAAGGGCTATTAAGTAATTGGCTATTACGAAGATGCTGGAATAAGTGCTAAAACAGGAAATTACAGACCTGCTGAACCAAATTATAATGCAAACGGGAAAAGATATATAGCTAATAGAGAAACATATGAAAAAAAAGATTGACATAATTAGAAAAATATGCTAAACTGGAAGCATATTAAGAGTTTACCTATGGAACAAGCCAGAGCGGTAAAGGGTAGATAAAATAGAAGAACTACCTACACTTAAAGCAGGTGTTAAAAGCATTGCAAAGGAGTCTTAAATGATTTCTTGCAATGCTTTTTTGATTTATTTTGAAAAAGTATTTTAATAAAAAATATCTTATGATATGATGAAAACACAAAAAAAGATTTTTATTAAGAAAGGTGTATTTTATGGAAAATTGGAGAATGGTATTGGAAAAATTTTTAAAAGCGTATAAAAAAATGAGAACATTATAGGAGCTATTTTATGTGGAAGCTATGCTACTGGGAATAACACAAATAGATCAGATATAGATATACTAAGTCTTTTGATGCAATTAGTCAATTATATAATTTCGTTATGGAGAATTTTCAAATTACAGATTTTGTTTTAAAGTCAGAAGTAAAATAATATAAGTAGGTGAGAAAAATGGTATATAACAAAGAAATGCAGTCTGAAAGGCTTATTTTAAGGAAAGTAACAGAAAAAGATGTGGAAAGCCTATATAATAACTGGGATTCAGATGTTGAAATGCATAAATATGTAGGATATGAATTGCATACGAATATTGAAGATACTGAAAAACTGATAAACAAGTGGATATTAGAATATAAAAATGGAAGATTAACTTGGGTAATAGAAATAAAGGATACAGGTGAAGTAATTGGTGTTATTAGTGCTAGTAATAATGAACTAGATAAAAAGATAACAGAGGTAGGATTTTCAATAGGAACTAAATATCAGGGAAATGGTTATGCAACTGAAGCTTTAAAAGATCTTATAAAATACTTGATATGGGAATGTGAACTAAATATTGTAAAAGGTGGCTGTTATGCTACTAATTTTAAAAGTGCTAAAACTATGTTAAAAGCTGGAATGAAAGAAGTTGAAACAAATGATAAAGATATTAGATATTTTGAAATAAAAAAGGAAGATTTAAAGGAGGAGAGTAGTATGAATTATAGATTACCAACATTAGATGATTATGAAATACTAAAAGATTATGTTATAGAACATTATTCTAATCATGAAAGAAGTATTAGTGCCAGTCTTGGAATGACTAATATGAAATATGAAGATTGGGTAAATAAAGTAAATCGTAATAGCGAAAAAGCAGATGATGAATGGGGGAGATATTACTTATATTTAGCTTTTGATGGTGATAGGCTGGTAGGACTATTAAATATCAGATATGATTTAAGTGATAATTTAAAAGAATTATATGGAGATATAGGATATGGTGTAAGACCATCTGAAAGAAGAAAAGGCTATGCTACTCAAATGCTTGAATATGCTCTGAGAGTATGTAAAGAAAAAAATATGAAAGAAGCAATTTTAGGTTGTTATGAGAAAAATTATGGTTCAAATAGAACAATTCAAAAAAACGGTGGAGTGTTGTATAGAACTAGTATAGAAGAAAGGAAATTAAGTGATGAATGGACTATTACTTTAAAAGACAATTTTTATAAAATTAAATTAGATTAAATGCTGTATAAAAGATAAGATATAATTATAGTTGATTCTAAAAGGGGGAGCAAGTAGATATGGAAGAAGAATTAATTTTAATAAAACCAAGCATGGAATATGAAAAACAAGCCATCAATCTAATAAAAGAAGTCGAAAAATTTGATTCAGATGAAAAGATTAGATATGCAGGTTTTAGTGGCTTGCAAAATTATAAAGATAATTATGCGGGCTGGCTTGATGAACTTGAAATATATAGAAAAAAAGAAACAGTACCAGAGGAAAAAGTGGTTGGAGAAACTTTCTTTACTATAAGAAAAACAGATAATAAAATAGTAGGTATAATTAATATTAGAAATGAATTAAATGATTATTTATATAACATTGGAGGGCATATCGGCTATAGTATTTTACCAAGTGAAAGAAGAAAAGGATATGCATACAAACAATTACTATTAGGATTGAAATATTGTAAAAGCATAGGTATAGGTAGAGTAATGGTTTTTTGTTTAGATTACAATGTTGGAAGTGCTAAAACAATTGAAAAAGCAGGAGGAATATATGAAAATACTGTAAAAGGTGAAAAATGTGGTCAGGAAGTATATTGTAAAAGATATTGGATTAGCTTAAAAAAAAGATATGTAGACAGACATGTGGGTGGTAGAGCAACCAAAACAGATTTTAAAAATATTTCTGTTCATGATGAAAATTTTTGTGGAGATATTTATTTCTATAACTTTTTAAAAGTCCAAGACAAAATACTTATACCAAACGGAAAGACCATAATAGATAATAATTACAAATGGCTAGAGTTTTATGATTATTCATCAAGATTCAAATTAACTGCAATTTATGATGAAAATGATGAAATTGTTGAATGGTATTTTGATATAGCAAGAATAATTGGAAAAGAAAATGGAATTCCTTACGAAGATGATATGTACTTAGATGTGGTTGTTACACCAAGTGGAGAAATTATATTATTGGATGAAGATGAATTTGAAGAAGCTTATAATAGAAGAGAGATGACAAAACAAGAGTATGAAGAAGCATACAAAATAGCATATGATTTAATTAATAAGCTTACTGGAAAACATATGGAGTTGAAAGCTTATACGGATAGGTATTTAAAAATGTTTATGGAATAAAACTTATGAAAGGGGGGAATTTGAATGTCAAAAAAATTGTAGCAATTGGTGGAGGAGAAAAAATAAATAATTTATGAAATATTATAAATTAAAGTATAATAAGGAAATCCTTTTCTAAAGGAAATCTTTAAGAAAGGGTGTGTTGTTACTAGATGAACGGTTATATGGATTCTTCTTCAAAAAATTGAAGAATTGCAAAAAGAATTGAATACATATAAGAAAAACAACACAGATAAAAACTGATTTATCAGTTCAGGGCAGTTTCCTACCTGTCCTGTTTTTTATGCAAAAAAAAAGATATGTGATTCCTACTTCACATATCAAGTGTTGCTACTATGAACGGTTACTTCACTTAAGCTAATATTAGTATAGCATTATTTTTCGTATTTGTCAAATTAAAAATTTCCTTGATTTCCCTTCAATTAACGCTGTTATAATATGCATCGGTTTTTCATGTTTTTTCATTGTTGCTGTGCTACATATTGTTTTTCCATCTATGC
>CAKPKI010000132.1 GCA_934167135.1 uncultured Clostridia bacterium | reverse complement strand
CAATAGGACAATGGGCTATACAAATAAGAGCTAGTTTAAATAGAATAAATGATGGAAAAGAGGATAAAGTATCAATTAATCCAACAAAAGAACAACTAGAACAATTAGAAAGTATGGGGATTTTAGAAAGGCAATTTGGTTCAACAATAGATGAAAAAATTGATAGTTTAGTTGAGTGGAGAAGAAAATATCCGAAAATAAAAATAACACCTATTGCAACAGATGAGGGATTAAGAGAATATGCTAGAACAGATGAGGAATTTAGTCAAATTCGAAAAGAATATGAAAAAATGCAAGATTATTATGGTTATGTAAGAGTGAGAAAATCTAGGGGAAAATTAAATGAAAAACAAATGAAAAAATGCAAAGAAGGAGATATTGGTGGAGTTTTTGGATATCCAACAAGAATAGAAGAATTATCAAAAAAATATGGAATAAAAGGAAATGAGATAGAGTATTTATTAACTAAATTTGGTACACTAGATAATTTTTATGAAATGCACAATACAGGAAAAATTGAAGGAGATATGGATAAATTTTTAGAAGAGAAAATAATAAGAAATGTAGTTGATATTGATGGTAATTCTAATATTGGATATGATAATTTATATAGGGATATATTTGGAATAAATACAAGAGATGAAAGATTGTTTTTTTATTCATCTAAAGAATTGCAAAAAAAACTTGAAGAACTAACAGAGAGAGATCAAAATGTGATAGAAAGTAGATATGGATTAAAGGAAGGAGAGATGCCTAAAACATTAGAGAAAGTAGGCAAAGAAATGGGAATATCAGGCAGTAGCATTGCTCAAAGACAGAGAAAAGTACTTAGAGAATTAAAATCTCCAAATAGAACAAGAAAAATTAGAATTGCTTTAGAAATAGAAGGTGATGAATATTTAACAGATAAAGAAAAACAGCAAATTGAAGAAATTAAAAAAAATATTAAATTACAAAATGGTGATTTATCTGAAAACTTAGGCAAGTTAAAAGAAATTCAAGAACAATTAAGAACAAGAACAATTAGAAACAATAAAAATGAAGAAAATAAAGAAGAAAATAAAGAAGAAAGATTAGATGTTGATGAGTTGGAACTTTCTGTAAGAGCATATAATTGTTTAAAAAGAAGGGGAATAGATAGTTTATATGATTTGGCAAACATTACAGAAGAGCAATTTAGGAAGACTAGAAATTTAGGAAAAAGTAGTTTTGAAGAAATTTTTGCTAAAATGCAAGAATTTGGAATATCTTTTAAAAAAGAAGAACAATTATTTGAAGATGATGAAAGACAAATAAAAGAAGATAAAGAGAAAGATGAAATAATACAAAGAGTATTAGAACAACAGCAAACTATTGAAGAACAACAAGCAGAAATAAAGAAGCTAAGAAAATTTCTGGGATCACCACAGCAATAAAAATTAAGATAATAAAATGGAACAAGAAATAAGTGGATCCGTTGACAGTTGAACAAAAAAAGATAATTGAACAGCAACAGGCAGAAATAGATAAATTAAGTAGTTAAAAAGGAGTTTTAGAATGAATAATAATGGAATGATAGAGTATAAAGAAAATTTTATGACAAGAATAAAAAAAATCTTTAAGAAAATGCTCGGAAAAAAAGAAGAACAATATAACTATGTTCGACTAGAGCCTGTGAATAAAAAAAGTGAAAGATTAAGTGATTTTATTGATAATATAAAAATTGATACAAAAGTCGTAGATTCTGTAATTGACAAGAAGAATTTTTTAGAAGAAATAAAAGGAAATGAAGAAGTATTAAATATGTTATCAATAGATAGATTAAAGAAACTTGAAAAATATTACGATAGTGTTATTGCAGAAAATGAGAAAAAAATAAAAAAGTTAAAAGCAACGGAATAACAATTTATAAAATTTAAGGATTTTATTGGTGATAAATATTAATGTGAAAAAAAAGATTGACATAACACATATATGCGTGGTATAATATATATGTCAAGGCAAAAGCCTTTTGATGTAAATAACATAATAGAAGGGAGGTTCTTTGCAACTGAAAAAATAGTACATAAAGGAGGAAAGTATCGTTATTTGTAACTCGTAAAAAAAAATTTTATGGAGGCTAAAAATGTCAGAAAAAAAGACATTCGAGAATAAAAATGTAACAAACAACAACATCGACAATAGAAAAGGAGAAAACACCATGAATAAAACAACATTTAGAAAAGAAAATGAAGTTATTAAGGCCGGAACATTTCATAAAAGAGAAGGAGATAAAAAAATGAACGATATTATTTTAATCCATAAAGAAGCAGGTGCAAAGAAAGATGCTGTTAGAGTAAGCAGTAGTGCTGATGTCCCAGAATTCTTAAAAGGAGCAGTAAGAGTTAACGGAGACAAACTTGAGTTAGAGTGTGTTGAAGGAAATGAAACTGCAAAACTTGGAGAAGTAATTGGCTATGAAAAGTCCGAAAAGACTAGCAGTGGATACAATTGCTGGGTAATTGGCAATGCATCAACGAACTTAATTGAGAAAGACGGAGTCTTTTATAAAAAGGCAACTATTATGAAAGCTGCTCAGGTAACTGAAGACAGTATTCCGTCATTCTTAGAAGGTGCAGAAGTAAGACAGAATGAAGATAAATCATGGACAATTGAAACTGACTGGGGAGAATCAACAGGAAAGCCTTACGAAGCTTATTGGGTTTTATACGGTATCAAGGAAAATGGAAAGCCAGATGCAAATATTCTCACAAAATCTGAAAAATCGTTTAACGATTATTTCGTTTGCGATGAAAAAGGAAGAGATATTTGCAAGTTAGCAGAATATGATGCATAAGCCCTCACGAATGTACTTCACATTAGAGAGTTTTAATATGTGAAGAAAAAATTAGCCTAAACTCATTTGTTTAAGCTTTTAGTTTAAAAACTCCCACTCATTCGTGGGAGTTTTTACAAAAGAAAAGTAAAGGAGAAACATTAATATGAAAGATTTTGCAGAAAAAATAAATGGAATAAACTACAGTATTAAAGAAGCCAAAGAATTATTTATACGGTATGCTATAAATCATAATGCATATATTTCAGAAAGAGCAAAAAATGTAATTGTAAAAACTTATAAAAACAGTTTACCAAAGGATAGTAAAGCAGAGGCTAATGCAAATGCTAAGGAAAATCGAATTAATATGTTACAAGGAGGATCTATTATTACTTTTTTTCATGAATTCAAGCATATTGCAGATTCATGGATGGATAGCGAAGGCAAATGGCATACAAATTGGGAGAATGAATATGACTATACTGCACAGATGAGCTATAGTGATATACATAATAATATAGTTCGCATAAATAGAGGAGTAATAGGATCGGCAATGGGAGAAGCCGTGGCAGAATTATATGCAACCAAAATGTATTGGGACTTATGCGGAAATTCAAGCAAATCCATAGTAGAAACTGGAAATCGAAAAACTTATGATGAAGAAATAATTACATTAAAGAAAATTGCAACAGTGTTACAAATAAATGAAGACACGATTATGGCATGGAGTTGTGAAAACAACTATGGAAGAAATCAGTTAAAATCTTTATTTTGTAAACTTACAGGTGATAGTAATTTCTGGACAAAATTAGAATATCGAATGGACTATGTTACTATGCTAAAACTTATAAAATTTTCACATTCACAGTATAATGTAGATGAAGAATCTTTAAGAAACATAGAAATATTTAGAAGAGATATAAAAAATATGCTAAGAGGTTGTTTATTAAAGGCAAAACAAAAAGAATATTGCTTGTCATTAGGTTGTACAGAGGAAGAGTTTGAAGGAGTATATTCACGAGCAATAGTTAAATTCCAAGAATTAGAAAAATATAAGTAGTTTAAGTAGTGCCCATATTTTAGTAATTTCACAAAATGATTTTACTGAAATATGGGTCTTTTATTCAGCAAAAAAATGTAGTATAATAGACAAAGAATTTTAGAAAGTGAGTGAAAGAATATGAAAATGAACATAGTAATGGTAGAACCAGAAATACCACAAAATACAGGAAATATAGCAAGAACATGTGCAATAACAGGAGCAAAACTACATCTTGTACATCCATTAGGATTTAAACTAGATGAAAAATCATTAAAAAGAGCAGGACTAGATTATTG
>CAKPKI010000131.1 GCA_934167135.1 uncultured Clostridia bacterium | reverse complement strand
AAAACTGCTGAAACAAATAAATGGACAGAAACAAAAGAGTTCTGTACAGACCATTGCCAAGTTGGAGAAGGACCTCATTTAGTAAAAAGAGTAAGTATCTCTGGTAAGAAATCGACTGTAGACTTATATTGCGATGGAAGTGTAAATCTAAATGTTGCTGAGGTTGAAGTATTTTGGAAAGATCCTAATGTTAAGGATGATCCAGGAAAGATTATAAAGGTTCGAGAAGATTTAAGTGATAAAGTAACAGAAATATCAAATATTATGAATAATTTGAAAGAAATAAAGGGAGAAGAAATTAATAAGGCTGGAATAGCACATTATTATCCTGCTGATGAAATAAATGGGCCTACACATAGGGATTGTTTAAAAGGAGAGTATAAAATATATGTATGGAACATAAACAACATGAATTTAGGATTAGTACATAGAGAGCAACCAGATGCAGCAGTAGTATCAGACATAGAAAAAGTTAGAGTAATAACAAAAGGAAATGAATATACATATAAATATGGAAATAGAGGAATAGACAATGAAGGTATATTTGATTATAAAGTAAATTTTGCAGACAAATATATGCAAACATATACAAGAGCTGTTAATCCATCAGATATAGCATATTCAAATTATAACAATACAAATGATATACAAGTATATGTAACATACAATATAAGAATAAAAAATCAATCAAATACATTAACAATGAAAATAAACAATATTGTAAACTACTATGATAGTGATTATACAATATTTACAGGAGAAAATAGTTCAACATCAACAGGTTGGGAAGACACAGGACAAACAGTACAAGGAAAGCAAAAGACATTTAAAGTAGCATATAATCCAATAGATGTTACATTGCAAGCACAGCAAGAAAAACAACAAACAGGACAATCAGATTTTATGCTAAAAATAGAATTTGAGATAAGTCAAGATAAAATTAAGGAACTACAGAATAATGATAGTTTTGAATTTACAAATTATACTGAAATAGTGTCATTTACAACATATTATGGAGATGCAACTATATGTTCAGAAAGAGAAAGAGCAGATTCAGAAACCAAAAAGAAATCTGGAATGCAATATGCTGGATTAGATTCAGACTCAACACCAGGAAATGCAAAACCAGAATATGAAGAAACATATGAAGATGATACAGATAGAGCACCATCATTCTTATTAAAAAAGGATTCCAACAATAGACAATTATCAGGAATAGTATATGAAGATACGCAAACAGAGGAAAGTAAAAACAAAAATGAAAGGTTAGGAAATGGAAAGAAGGATGAAAATGAAAAAGGTGTAAAAAATGTACAAGTAGAATTAATAAATCCAGAAACTGGGCAGACAGCAGATTTGTATAAAATGCAAAGAAAAGATGACACAACAACAGAGAATGATATAAATAAAAGTCCAGCTATAACCTACTCTGATAAAGAAGGAAATTATTCATTTGAAGGTGTAGTTGTAGATAAATATATTATTAAATATACATACGGAAATGGAGATGATATAAAAACAATAATAGATACAAATGAAGAAACAGAAGATGATAATCAAGCAGAGGGCGAATATATAAATGCTAGAAATTATAAATCTACTATTATTACAGATCCAAAAGTAAAATCTGTAATGGATGGAGAAGAATCAACTGATTGGTACTTATATGTGGAAAACAATTCATCAATAGCGGTAGATGATATAGAAGAAAGATTACAACAGGAAAGTTTGAAAAATTCTACATATAAAAATACAAATAATATGTCAGCATATAGTAAGGAATTTCAAATATCAGTTGAGTATACAACAAATAAAGAATCAGAAATTTTAAATAAAGATATAGAAGATGGAACAAGTGGAGAATTCACTAATAATTGGTCAAATTTCAATTTTGGAATAATAGAAAGACCTAGAGAAGATATTGTAATAAATAAAACTATTAATAAATTTAGATTAACATTATCAAATGAACAAATATTAGTAGAAGGAGATCCTAGACAAAAAGCAACTTTAGATTTTACAAAGATATTGGGTATAGAAAAAAGAGAAAAAGCAGAATTTAGACAAATTGATGCATCAAAACAATTATCAATTGAAGTAGACCAAGAATTATTACAAGGTTGTAGATTAGAAATATGGTATGGTGTAACATTTACAAATAATAGTGAAAATGATTATGATTATACAACAAATACAGATTATTATTACTATGGTACAAATAAACAAGGTGACCCTTTATGTGTAGCTGATTTAGTTGTTGATTATATAAATTCATCAATGGTCTGTGATGTTGGAGATGACTTTGACACAGAAAATGCAGATGGTATAGACAATAAGGAATGGACTAAATATGATAATGGTGTGTCAACAGATGCGGAATACTTAAAGAATAATGGATATATATCTGTAAAGAAAGAATATAAAGATGTTGACCAAACATATGAAACTATTAAAAATGAAAATTTACAGTGTATATTGACTAGAACTTTTGCTAATGTAAAACCAGGTGATACTAAAACAAGTGTATTATATGCAAGTCAAGTATTGTCAAATAAAGATGAGGAATATAATTATGAAAATCATGTTGAAATTATAGAATTAAATAGTAAAACTGGTAGAACTATAAAAAATGTAGAAAATAATACGAGAAAACAAGTTGCAAAAAGTTATGAACCAGGCGATTATATACCAAATTTAAGTAAAGCAAGTGCTGAACATGAACAGGATGATGATAATAACTCCACCGACTGGTATAAAAAATTATTTTACAATTTATGAAATAATTGCGGTTATAGGATTATCAAGTGTTTCAGTAATAATTATTTTTATAAAGAAAAGATTAAAAAACAAATAAGAGGCACCAATTAGATGCCTCTTTTGGTTATAAATTCAGGCATTTTTAAAATTAATTTTACAAAATTATGTAATTGATGTATAATATAAAGGTCAATAATTAATTTTTTTATAGTCAAACACAATTGTGTTGGTTATACATCTTAGCTTATGCAAGTATGTACAACGGAAATGGAGGAATTATGATATATTCAAACAGAGTGTTGAAAGCAAATAAGAAAATCATGGACCTTGGAGTTTGCTATGAATTAGGAATGGGGGAAAAAGGTCAAGGACGGAAATTTATGGAATTAACTTGTTACAAAGATACAGAAGTCCAGAAGGGTATGAACTTAGAATACACAATTATTATTGCAAATGATGGAAAGCCAAAAATTGTTAGAAAATCAGAAAAAAAGTTATATATGTTATTATCTGCGGAAGGTGGTTATACAAAACGAGGAAATGGAACAATTGAAGTTCTTTCAAGTCAAAAGAGAACGTTTAAAATTTTGGCTCTGGAAATGGTGCAGATGGAACTGTTGAAGAGAAAATTGGTTTTTGGGATTGTATTCTTTTAGAAGTACCACTGACAGATGTAATTGTACGTGTGCATAATTCTGGAGAAGGTTACGGAATTCCAAGTGAGTTGTATTTAATAAACAATGGTAATGTTTATAAATGTCATATTAATGAATTAAAAGAATGTTGTAAATCACTTGGGATTGAAGTTCCTTGTAAGGTAATAGAGGAAGATGGAAAACTAAGATATGGAAATGACTGGACTACATTGTAGTACAGTAATGATTTACAAAAAATAGTCCTTAGAGTGCAAGTCTAGGGATTATTTTTTGTTTAGCATATGAATAATTTTTTGATTTTTGAATAAAATAAATAATGTATTGACTATGATACTAAAAAGTATTATAATTAATATAGCTTAAGCTAGTAATTTAAGAAATTCATTTGTGTAGATTCACAAAGAAATCCCTAGTCTCGAACACTAGGGATTTTTATTTTTAGCCACCAAATTCTTTTAAAATTAAAAGAACAATAACTAAAGCAATAATTTTGATAATTTTTTTCTTTTACTAATTTTAGTATTATTAAAATCATTAATATTGATGAGCTATCTTAGACTAATTTAGCATAAGCTAAGATGCTATATATACTAAAATTGGTGAAAAATTGGTGAAAATTTAGTACCAATTTTTATAAAAATAGTGTAAAACCAATGCACTGAAAGCATTGATATTCCTAAGATTGGTGCACCATCTCGGAATCGAACCGAGGACCGCCAGATTAAGAG
>CAKPKI010000130.1 GCA_934167135.1 uncultured Clostridia bacterium | reverse complement strand
GTATTAGGTCCCACAATTGGTATGGGTGCAATGATGCTAATGTCAACAATTTCAACAATAGTAGGAATTCAAGGTGGAAGTGCAAACCGTGGAAGAATAGTGTTTTCAATAATTACGGCTATTTTAATGTTGATTTGTATGATTCTTTTTCCTATATTGAGTGTAAGATATGATAAGAAGAAAAAAATAAAAAAAGAAAAAACAAGGCAAGAAAGATATAAAAAATATGTAAATTCTAAAATTGGACAAATAGAAAAGCTTATGACAAGGCAAAAAAGAATTTTATATGAAAATTATATATCTGCCGAAGAATGTGCAAAAATTATTATTGATAATAGCCCAAGATTGTGGGAGAGAAAAATAGATGATCCAGATTTTTTAAAAATAAGAGTTGGAGTTGGTGATTTGCCATCAGAAATAAATATAGATTATCCTGAAATGGGATTTACGATGGAAGACGATAATTTAACAGATAATATCAATACAGTTGTAAAAAAATCAAAAATATTAAAAAATGTACCAATAACTATTTCATTATTAGAAAAAAATATATCTGGAGTAATCATAAAAAATGATAATAAACTTGTAGAAAAGTTTGTTCAAAATTTAGTAATGCAATTAATAACTTTACAGAGTTATGATGATTTAAAATTAGTGTTTTTTATGAAAGAAGATACAAAATGGGAACATTTAAAAACATTACCACATATTTGGGATGATTATAAACAATTTCGTTTTTGGGCAGAGAACACTAGTGATATGCAAACAATTTCAAGATATTTAGAGCCAATATTCATGAATAGAGCAAGTCAAAATGAAAGAAATAATGATAATAAAGTACCTAAGCCATATTATTTGATAATAACAGATGATTATAAAAAGGTAGAAAATTTAAGAATAATTGTACAAATATTAAAAGAAAAGAACAATGTTGGATTTGGAATATTTTGTATTACAGATAATTTATTAGATTTACCAAATGAATGCCAAGCATTTATAAATATAGAAAATAATAAAGGAACAATGTTTGAAAATAAACTATCTATGGATGGTAAAAAAGAATTTATATTTGACTCTTCTTATACATTTTTCTTTGAATGGATTGGAAAGAAGTTGTCTAATATACCAATAAAATTTACTGCTAACAGTAGTAATTTTATTCTACCAACATCATATAGCTTTTTGCAAATGTATGATGCTGGAAAAATTGAACAACTAAATATTTTGGAAAGATGGAAAACAAATGATTCAACAGTTTCTTTACAAGCACCAATAGGAATAGATTCTTCTGGAATGCCTATAGTATTGGATATTCACGAAAAATATCATGGACCGCATGGCTTAATAGCGGGAAGTACTGGTTCAGGAAAAAGTGAATTTATAATAACATATATTTTATCATTAGCAATAAATTATCATCCAGATGATGTAACAGTTATATTAATAGATTATAAAGGTGGAGGTTTAGCCGGAGCTTTTGCAAAAAAAGAAGTTAAATTACCACACCTTGTAGGAACAATAACTAATATTGATAAAGTTGGTTTACAAAGATCATTAGATTCAATACAGAGTGAACTTAGAAGAAGACAGATATTATTTAATAAAGCTAGAGATCAAATTGATGAAGGAACTATAGATATATACAAATATCAAAAGTTATATCATGAAGGAATGGTTAAAGAACCAATTCCACACTTATTAATTATTTGTGATGAATTTGCTGAATTAAAACAACAACAACCAGATTTTATGACTGAGATAATAAGTGTAGCAAGAATAGGGCGTAGTTTAGGTGTACATCTTATATTAGCAACACAAAAACCAGCTGGTGTTGTAAATGATCAAATTCGTAGTAATAGTAAGTTCGGAATTTGTTTAAAAGTTCAGTCAAAAGAAGATAGTAAAGATGTAATAAATAGACCAGATGCAGCAAACCTAAAAAGACCGGGAGAATTTTACATGCAAGTAGGAAATGATGAATATTTTACATTAGGACAATCTGCGTATTCTGGAGCTCCATATATACCAACAGATATAGTTAAAAAAACTGTAGATAATTCAATAAAATTCATATCAAATATAGGAACAGTTATAAAAGAAGTTGATATGACTAAAAAACAAAAATTGAATGTTAAAGGTGAGCAATTAACAAGTATTGTAAAATATATGTATGAACTAGCAAAAAAAGAAAAAATAAATGCTAAACCTTTATGGATGGAAAATATACCAGCAAATATATTCCTTGATAAAGTAAAGAAGAAATATAAAATAAATAAAATTGACAATATCATAAATCCTGTTATTGGTGAATTTGACGATCCATTTAACCAAAGACAGGGAGTTGTACAATTAAATTTATCAGAACAAGGAAATACTGTTATTTATGGAAATGCAGAAAGTGGAAAAGAAACATTATTGAGTACTTTAATATATGATGTAATGACAACATACACAGCAAATGAGGTACAAATGTATATAATAGACTTTGGGAGTGAGGCTTTAAAAATATTTAAAGGCAGTCCAGTAGTTGGAGATATTACATTTGCTAGTGATGCTGAAAAAATAGAAAGATTATTTGAAATGATACAGGCAGAAATAAAATATAGGACTTCAATATTATCTGATTATGGAGGAGATTATAATCTATATATAAATAATGAAAGTAATCCAATGCCAATGATAGTTGTAATAATAAATAGTTTTGAATCATTTTTAGAAAATTATGAAAATAAGTATGATGATATACTATTAACACTAACAAGAGATGGTGTAAAATACGGTATTAATTTTATTGTTACTGTAAGTGGAGCGAATGGTTTAAAATATCGTTTATCACAAAACTTTAGACAGAAGATAATATTACAATTAAATAATGATGATGATTATTTGAATGTATTAGATGTTAGAACGAAAAAAAGACCATCTAAAATATTTGGAAGAGGTTTAGTAAGATATGAAGATGTATATGAATTTCAAACTGCAAGAATTTGTGAAGCTGCACAATGGAATAAGTATATAAAAGAGACAATTGCAAATTTGAAGAAAACAAGTAAAGTATTTGCAAAATGTATACCAGTCCTACCAGATGTTGTAAGGTTTGAAAATGTAAAAGAAAGTTTAACCGATGTAACTTCCGTTCCTATTGGAATTGAAAAGAAAAATATTGAAGTATATACATATAATTTTAAGAAAAATTTCATGAATATAATTACAAGTAAAAATATAGATGTTGTTTCAGAATTTGCTAGACAAATTTTTGAAGAAATGAATAAATTAGAAAATGTAAAAATAATTCTTTTAGATGCAGAAAGAATTATACAAACAAATAAAAATGCATTAAAATCTAATTATCAAGAATTAAAATCAGATATTGATAATAATTCAAATAAGGGTAAAGATGTTGTGTGTATAATATTAGGTGTAGACAAATTTCTTAATGATCTAGAAAATGGAGAAAATGAATTTTTAGCAACTTTAAATGTGGCTGAAAGTTTAGAAAATTATAATTTTATTATAATGGATATTGTCACAAAATTAAAAAACTTTGGGTATACAAATTGGTATAAAAAATATAATACTGGAGATAGTGGAATTTGGATAGGAAATGGAATCAGAGATCAATACCTTTTAACTACAAATGTAAGTAGTTTAGAGTTAGATAATAGATGTGGAGATAGCTTTGGGTATGCAATTATTAGAGAAGAACCAAAACTTATAAAATTATTAGGAATGAAAGATAAAGGTGATGAAGATGGATAAGGTATTAGTAAAAATATATGTTCCTGTGTTAGAAGAAATATATGATGTTTGGATTCCATCACATAAAAAGATAGGTAATGTTATTTATATGTTAGTTAAGGCTATAAATGAACTTAATGATGGATGTTACAAACCATACAAAATGCCATCGTTATATGACAAATTAACAGCAGATGAGTATGATGTTAATTTAAGTGTAAAAGAATCTACAATAAGAAGTGGTACAGAATTAATACTTATATAAAAACAATTAGAGGGGAATGATATAATGAAAACATTAAGTGATGACGAAATAAAAGTAGAAGACATAAAATATTCTAACATAAATATAGATGAATTATTAACAGATGTAAAAAAAGTAGTTGCTTTTGTTGGGAGTAGTGGAAGTGGAACATCAT
>CAKPKI010000129.1 GCA_934167135.1 uncultured Clostridia bacterium | reverse complement strand
GGTGTAAGCAGGAGAAGAAAACTCCTCATTATGCGGTATGCATGCCTGTTTTATTTCCATGTCATGTAATGTTTTTGATTTCGTGATGACATTCAACATTTCATTAACAGGAATATTGGCTGTTGCAGGATGGTTATTCTCATTGATAATTACGACAGGAAAACGGCTGAATTTACTATGTAAATTTAATGGTTCGTTTTTATTTTCACATTTAGCAACATCTAGCTCATTTTGGATGGCAAAAACAATCGCTTTCCCTTTTCCACGGCTGTGGGTCAACCCGGCAATCTGTTTTGGATTATTTAATATCTCGCTCATATCTTTTTCTCCTTCTTATTTTACTGATATATTCTATGAAAAAGAATTCGATTCCACCGAGATATTTCATGTCTACCTTTTTTTGTCTGCATATTTTCATCCTCCTTATTTTGAAAAATTTCTTTTACCTTATTAATCTGAATATTTTTATAATTTTTCTTTTTAATCAAAAAAAAGAAAGCCCTATTTGGACTTTCTTTCTCACTAACCATGAATCCATTTTACAAAAATTATAAGAAAAATTTTTCCATTTTAACAGTGGGCAGCTTCTTATAGTTCTTCGAATACATAAAGGCTTCTTCTGGTTTTTATTGTGTAAATCTTCGGGTTATTCCCTTGTTTTAATCCCCAGCCGATATCCTTGCGAAGACTGATGCTGGGCAAAACCCGGCGGTGCTTACCTCTTGGCAGTAGGGGATACCGTTTTCTCTCCGCCCACTACTGCCGCTATGTTAACTCTACAATTCATCTCACTACCTGCATTTCATTTAGAGGTTAGGAGAATCCTTGTTTTTCTTATAAAACTATCCTCCTTCCAAAATAGATATTTAATATATATCATTTTTTAGAAGAAGGATATTTTTATAAGAAAAAATTAGTTGTTGAAATTCATAGAACTTCCTCCTTGTTTTGAAATTTTATATAACTAATCTGTATATTTTCAATATTTTTCTTTTTCGATTTTCACCAACTGGCTACAAAAAGAATTCGATTCTTTTCAAAAAAAAGGAACCAGAAATTTTCTGATTCCTTTTCGAGTAAATATTATGATAGGGTTTATTTTTTCAGATCACTAAGATTCTTCTTCGCGGTTTTAACGCTATGTTTTAGGCTTTTAACAATCTTTTTGCGGGAAATCTCTCTTCTCATTTCATGTAAATCAATTACTTTTCCGTACTTCATAAAAGTTCTCCTTTTAGTATTAGTATTGCTCATGTTCGGTATTAGGCTCTTTAGACTTTATGTAACAAACATCGTACTTTGCTCTTTCGAAACTTTTTTTATCACAAATTTCGAGGTCGCAATCAGAATCATATTCGCATTCAATATAAAAGTAAGAATCAACTTCGTCTGAACCAGTAGTATCTATTCCAGACTCATAATAACGTTTCATGTTGTTAAATGCATCTTCGGAAAATAGTCTACCAAAACATTTTCCACATTTACATCGGAATCTATATTTTTTTATAAATATCCTTTTTGCTACAGCATAATCATTAAATTTCTCCTGTTCTTCACGGTTTAAATCAGCTGCAGAGTAAAAAGCATTATGTATAAAATTACCTTTTCTCCATTTTGTGCCCAATAGTGTATCTATTGTCTTGATTTTCTTTAAAGATAGAAAATCAATCTGATTTAATTCTGGATAATATACAGCTTTTTTTAACTCTGGATATTTTTCTTCCCGTATTTCCTTATAAACCGTCTGGATACTCTCTGGCAGATAAAGTTCTAGGGCATGAAAAAAATCTTTAAGTTCAGTGTAATCCAATGTTTTTAGATATTCTGGATCTAAGGATTCACAATATTTTTTAATATTGCTGCATAAACAGGTTCTTTCCTTATCTAAATCATCTAGCTGTTCTTTTAATGACAGAATTGTATAAATATCCATTGCATTCTCCTTTTACGCATAATACGCATAACTGTAATTGCCGATCCGCTCATCCCACGGAAATTTTTCCGGAAGATAACTTTCTAATTTCCCTTTAAATTCTTTTAAAATATCTTCATAATCATGATATTTCGGGTGACGGATGAATTTCAAGGTATCAGGCTGATAATCTGAAAAAACAACATATTGGTCTTTTCCTCGGAGATCTACACAATAACCTGTTGGGTCATCTTCTTTATTCAGACGCAGCAGCTGCATTCCATCTGCATAATCTGCACTAATCTCAACTATATAAAAGATTCCATTTTCATTACTTCTTTTAAAAGCATACTCGTCTATTCTTACCTCTTTTTGTTCTTCTTCTGTCAAATCAGGATGTTTTGTAAAATAAGAAGATAAAAAATCTTCGAACTCCTTAACAGATAAAACACATCCAATCCCATGATAACCAGCATAATAACTACTCATAAATTTATCCTCCTTATTTTGAAATAAATGTTTACTTTTTTAATATGAAAGAATATATAAAATTTTCTTTTTAAAATAAGTAAGAATTCAAAATAAGGAGACATTAATTGGATGCTTACCATATCCTGCTTGGATATACTATTGGCAGGATATGGGGTTGTTCCTATCCTGCTATAACGGAAGGAGGTGGAACCGGTATCTCCTACTGCCAAGAGGTAAGCACCGCCGGAAGGAAACACCGGCATTCAGTCTCCGTCAATACCGGCCGGGGATTAAAACAAACAGATTGCTCAAAAGAGACAATCGGATTGATGAACTTTCCCGTTCTTTCGATGATGCTGAATTTCGAAAAAAACTATTAAAAGAATATCATCTTTAAACAAAACAACAAAACCGCCTCATATAAGGCGGTTTTGCTGTTTTGCTATAAAATTATGAATACTGTACTCGGATATGGCTACCGCTTCCTGTATTTTGTGATGGTTCAATCAATAATTTTAAAGGAACACGCTCTTTCAAGTTTTCAACATGGGATATGATTCCAATACTTCTCCTATTTGTTTTAATTTTTTCTAAGCTGTTCATAACAACTTCCAAAAGTTCATCATCAAGACTTCCAAATCCTTCATCAAGGAAGAATAACTCCAATGGAGCAGAACCATTTAACTGTATTGACGATGATAAAGCTAATGCTAATGATAAGGATGTTATAAAGATTTCACCGCCGGATAAAGTGTCTGCTGCTCGAAGGACTCCTCCATTTTTATTATCTCTGATAACAAACTCTGTTGTATCATTTACATCCAGTGTATAATTTCCATTAGAAATATGAGACAAGATAGACGATGCTTCCTTTGCAATATATCGAAGACGAGATTCTGCAACATACTCAATGAAAGTATTTCCTTTGAAAAGCTCCTCTAATTCACGGATAATACTACGTCTGTGGATGATCTGCTGATATTTTGCATTAATCTCATCTTTCTGTGCCAAACGCTTTTGGATGTCTGTGCTTTGTGATTCATATACTGCTATTTTTTTCCGGTAATTTAACAAAGACTCTTTAGAAGTACTCAATGCTTCTATTAAATCTTTCCATTCTTTTTCATCAAAAGTCTGGTCTTTTATTTTTCCTTTAAGATAAGCTTTTTGAGTATCTATATCCTTCAAACTTTCTTTATAGCTGTTCACTTTCTCTAAAAGGGATTGCTTTTTATCCTCTTCCATAAGATTCTTTTCAACATCAAAATCAGGGGACAGTCCTAATCTTTCCAGTTCTTTTAAATATACAGCATATGCTTCACGCTGTTTTTCCTGTGAAGATTTTAAACAGTTTTCCTGTGTTTGCAAGGAACCCGACACTTTTTGCAAGGAAGCCTGAACTTCCTGCTCACATTTCTTCCAATTTTCGTATTTTTCCATCAATGAGTTTTTCTCAGACTTTATTGTTTTAAGAGTTGATTGATAGTCTTCCGACTCATTAAAATTGTCTGGAAGCTGCTTACATAAAGAGTTCTTTTCATCTACCCTTTGCTTTTCTTCTGTTTGATACTTCGTCAGTTCTTGTAAAAGCATATTCCTCTGGTTGTTTATAGCTTCTTTTTGTTTTTCTAACTCACTGATTTTCAATCGTAAAGTTTTGATCTGCTCTTCATATTCTTCCCGTTTTTTTTCTTTCTCTACAATCAAATCAAACTCCTTAGTAAAGTCAGCAATATCATACTCTTTTCTAAGCGTTTTTATATTGTCCAACAAAGTCTTTAGAGACTTATAGAACTCAGTGACTTCC
>CAKPKI010000128.1 GCA_934167135.1 uncultured Clostridia bacterium | reverse complement strand
GTGTTGAAATTAGACAATGAATAAAATGAAAGGAGCAATTATGAGAAAAAATAGAGTAGAAAGAAGAGAACATGAAAGAAGACAAGGAAAAGAAAGAAGAAACAAAGAAGATAGAAGAAAAATAGATAGAGGAACAGTAGACAGAAGGCAATCAGATAGAAGACAAACAACAAGAAGAGAAGAAGACAAAGAAGAAAAAAAATTTGATGACCAAATAGAAGGAAGAAATCCTGTATTAGAATTATTAGAAAGTGGAAAAGACATAAACAAAATATATGTAACAAGAGGAGAAAAACATGGTTCAATAAATAAAATATTAGGAATAGCTAGAGAAAGAAAAATTATAGTTGTAGAAAAAGATAGAAGACAAATGGACGAAATGGCACAAGAAGAAAATTATCAAGGAGTAATAGCAATAGTTCCTCCATTTGAGTATGTTGAGATTCAAGACATAATAAAAGAAGCAATAGATAAAAATGAGGCACCATTTATATTAATATTAGATGGAATTGAGGACCCACATAATTTAGGCTCAATAATAAGAACTGCTGAAACTGCTGGAGTACATGGAATTATAATTCCTAAAAGAAGAGCTGTATCAGTAAATAGTACTGTAAATAAAGCTTCAGCAGGTGCAGTAGAACATATGAAAATTGCAAGAGTTACTAACATTTCTGATGCAATAGAAGAACTAAAAAGAGAAGGGTTATGGATTTGTGGTACAGATATAAATGCAGAAAAATATTATTATAATCAAGATTTAACAGGACCACTTGGAATTGTAATAGGAAACGAAGGAAAAGGTATAAGTGAAAAAGTTAAGAAAAATTGTGACTTTAATGTAAAAATCCCTATGAAGGGGAAAATTACATCATTAAATGCATCTGTATCAACAGGTATTATAGTGTATGAATCATTAAAACAAAGAACATCACAAATTGTAAAATAATTATTTATGAATAAGTGAGGAGTATTAAATGAAAAGTGATAAGATATTAATAATTGCAATAATTATAATTTTGATATTAGTTATAACTGGTACAGTAATAGGATATTTATATTTAAAAACAGATACATTCAAAAGTGACAAAGAATTATTTTCTAAATATATATATCAAAATATAGAAGATATACAAAAATTTAAAGATTCTCAAATAATAAAAAAATATGAGGAATTAAATTCAGAAGAGAAATATGAATCTGATACAAAAATAAAAGCTGTATATTCAGAAGGTGGTGAAGTATCAAACCCAATAAACAATCTTTCTGCCACAGTGAATATACAAAAAAATGATTCTGAAAAATATTTTTATGCAGATGGACAAGTATTAGTAGGTGAACAAAAATATCTAGAGTCAGAAATTATAAAAAACCAAGAATTATATGGAATAAGATTTACAGATGTTGTAAAACAATTTATAACAGTAAAAAATGATAGAAATTTAGATGCAGTAGCAAGTGATATAGGAACTGATGGTATTACATTAGAAAAACTAATGAATGTAATAGATGGAACATCAAATATTAATAATGTAGTAATATCTTCTGATGATAAAAAAGCTTTAGAAGAAAAATATTTTAATATAATAAAAGAAGCTATTTCTGAGGGAAAATTCGATAGCAATAAAAAGGCAATGATAACTTATAATAACAATACAATAAACACAAAAGCATATACAGTAACATTAACAAATGAACAAGTAGAAAAATTATTAATAGAAATATTAAACCAATTAAAAACAGAAGAAAGTATTATTAATAATTTAGGCACATATCAGGAGCAATATCAATCTTTAATAGATAAACAAATAAATAGTTTTACAGAAGAAAAAGAAGTTCCTGATTTAAAAATAACCGTATATGGTCAAAAAGAAAAAACAATAAGAACAGTATTTGAAATAGGAACAAATAAAATAGTGTTAGAAAATTCAGAAGAAAATGGAGAAATAAAAACTAATATAAAATTTTCTGTGATTAGTTCAGATAACACAAATGAATATAATATACAATTAGTAAAAAACAGTACAGAAAATGGTGAAAATCTTAATTTAACTACTGATGTTACAAATGGAGATGATAAATATACTATAAGTTGCTTAAATGAAATGGAAACGGGAGAATCAAAAGTTCAAATTAAATCATCTGTAAATTATAAAAAAGATATATTAACAGCTTCATTAGTTATGGAGAGCGATGTAACAATAGGGGATGACTTTAATAAAAAACAAGAATTAGCCGATAATAATAACTTTGAATTAAATAATGCAGACGAAAATGTGAGAAAAAATATAATTACACAACTAAAGCAAAAAGTACCAGAAAAATTTGAATCTCGTTTGGGATTACTAAAAGATGCATTAGGACTTAGCAAAACAGAAACAGATGATAAAGACATACCAGAGATAGAAATGACACAAATAGATATAAACAAATTTAATGCTAAATTTGAATTTTTTTCAGGGGACGAAGTTTCTAGTGAAAATGTAAAAAAATTGATAGATGTTGTAAAAGACAACTTAGGAAGTTATGAAATAAAACAACTAGAGACAGAAGAAAATACAAATAATGACCCATCTAAAATAAAATATAGTTTTAGATTAAATATAGAAAGAAATAAACAAAATCAAGATGGAGCAAATCAAATATTAGAAAAAATATTCGAAAAGAAGAAATATAAAGTTTCAATATTTTATAAAGAGCAAAACAAACTGATTGATTATATTACAATAGAAGATGTGACACAATAATTATCAGAAAGGGGCACATATGAACCAAATATTAGTAACAGAAAAGATATATGTAACACCTGAATTAAAAAGGAAAAAGAAAATATATAAAATATTATTTATACTGTCTATATTTTTAATAGTAACACTCTTTTCTATCTCTATATATGCAACATATGATAGAGATAAAAAAGAGGGGATATCAAGCGATATTTTAAATTTTCTAAATAGCAAAAAAGATAAAACAACGGTAGGAGCCGCTGAAAATGCATTAGTAGTAAAAATTACACAAGAAGTGGCAGAACAGATGGATGAAAATAAGGAAACAAATACAAATTTAAATATGGCGACAGCTAGCTCTAAATATGTAGCAGCAGATGGAAAAGAATATGAAACTATAGGAGTTATAAAGATTCCTAAAATAAATATAAGTTATCCAATACTAGCTCAAACAACTAATGTTGATGTAATGAAAGTTGCTCCATATAAGTTTTGGGGAGCTAATCCTAATGAGGTTGGAAACTTTTGCATAATTGGACACAATTATAGAAGAAAAGGAGTATTCTTTAGTGATGTACCTTCATTAAGTGTTGGAGATATAGTTGAAATTCAAGATTTAAGCCAAAGAACTGTTCAATATGAGGTATATGATTTACATACTGTTAATCCAAATGATAGGTCAGACACTACACAATATACGAATGGAAAAAGAGAGGTTACATTAATAACATGTACAGATAATGCAAAACAAAGAGTAATTGTAAAATGTACTGAAAAAAAATAACCAAAATTCTTCTCCCTTCATAATATATATAAAATATATTATGAAGGGAGTTTTCTTATGGCAAAAATTTTAGTATATAATCAAGATACTAATAGAATGGAAACATATTTTAGAGGCGAAAATGAAGCTATGCCATATAATGCAAATAATACATTAAAAGTGAAAGAGTTTAGAGGTTCAAGTAAAAGTAATATATTATGGACAGATAAAAGAACAATACAGGCATGGAATAGTCAAAGATATTTATATGGTGCTCCAATACCTGTAGGTTTTGCTTTTAAAAGGCCATATGAAGGTGGTCATGGAAACCAGAGTCAACATTATGCTGGGACTGCATTTGATGTAGGTCAAGGATGGACCAATGCAAAGAGAAATACATTGAGGAATAGTGCTAGAAATTCTGGAATTTGGTCATATGTGGAACCAATCTCTTTGTCGCCAACATGGGTTCATTTTGATAAAAGATTTGGAATTTCAGCATGTAGTTCTGGAGGATATCCGTTAATAAGACAGGGGAGTAGAGGAAATTATGTATGTATAGCACAAGATGATTTAAATACATTAGGATATAGGACAGGAGGACTTGATGGAGTTTTTGGAGCACAGACGACAAGTGCTGTAAAAAGATATCAAACATCAAGAGGATTAACAAGTGATGGAATTATTGGCTGGAATACATGGAGGTCTTTGCAAGAAAATGTTG
>CAKPKI010000127.1 GCA_934167135.1 uncultured Clostridia bacterium | reverse complement strand
ATATTAGAGTTAGTTAATGAATTTGAATTCATAACTTCAAGACAATTGTATCAAATGCTAGAATGGAAAGGGATTGACCCTAAATCACAAGATAAATTAAATAATAAATTAGAACAGCTTGTAAAATCAAAAATTTTAACAAGATATTATTTTACTTCAGAAGAAGGAAAGGGAATTTATAGAATATATTGTCTAGAAAAGATGGGAAAATATTTATTAACATCAAAAGAAATTGAATGTAAATGGCAACAAACAGATAATGTAAAACCTGTACCGATGATTAAAAAGAGATTAGCGGGAAATCAAACTTTAATTGCATATCTAAGAAAAGTAAAGGCTTTTGATAGTTATGTAGTAAAACCAGCATTAAATGCTAAAGTATCAGGAAAAATATTTAAAGCTACAGGTGGTTCTGTAAAACTTACTAAAAATAGAAAATCTATAACTTTTCTTTTTGAAGTTGTAAGAAGAGAACCTGATTGGCAAAAGAAATTGGTTGACAAAATGGCAATGTATAAAGAATTTTATGAGAATTTTATACCAGGAGATTCAGGATTTTCAGCTATGCCACAACTAATATTAGTATGTGAGGATGATAAACATACTGCTGAGGTGTTTAAGGAAATTGTAAAAAATAATTTAGAGATTTCACAAATTAAGTTGTATTTTACAACAGATTTAAGACAAAACCAAGCAACATTGGAAAATACTTTGATTGAATTTAGGATTGATGAGGAAACAAGAAAGTATAAAATGTATAATGTTGAGGCAAAAATATTGGGAATATAATAGAATTTATGGAAAAAATAATAAATATCTAATTCATAGATTATGCAAATAATAAAAATAAATAAAAAATTTGTAAAAAATAGTTGACTTTAATGTCAATCTATGATATTATAATTAGGCGTTAAGTAATGGGTCAGTAGCTCAGTTGGATAGAGTACGGGCCTTCTAAGCCTGGGGTCGGGGGTTCGAATCCCTTCTGGCTCACCATAAATGCAAACTCTGTAATGTTGAAATATCAACGGTTTACAGAGTTTTTTCTATTATATAAAAACTTACAAACATCTAAAATATCAAAACCCTATTATAGAGTTAAGAAATCTTCAATTTTTACAAGTAAATTTAATTTTTTAGGTTCTTCTAAATTAATATCCTTTCTCCTATATATAGACAAAATCAAAGACATACATAATAAATTTGTTAAACTATTCACATATCCACCAGAAATAAAAGGCAATTGAAATTCAGCAATAAAGCCAATTCCAAGATTCATTGCTAAATTAAATATGGTTTGAATCATATAGAAAATTGAAACTCCAATCATTATTAATTTACCATAAGTATCTGATATTTTTGTTGCATTAATTATTAATTTTATATTTAAAGCAATAATAATTGAAATCATACCAATGCTTGCTAACCATCCATAATGGGATAGTATTTTACAAAACTCGTAACCAGTTCTAAGACTGCCAGCAAAGAAATTTTCTGCTTCTATTTTAGTTCCAAAATCAGTTTCAAATATTTTGCCTTCTAAATCTGCTTTTCCAAATAATTTTGCAGATTTCATAGTTTCTACTATTGCATATTTAAAGTTTTTCTTTCCATTTGTTTCAATTCCGAAACCATAATGATGATTCTAGTTTATCTTCATTATTCATTTTTATAGTTGGGATTATACAAATAACAGTTGTTAATAGTGAAAATAGTATTATTGAGCTAATCCATAGTATAATAGTATTCTTTATTTGTTTTTCTTTTAAAAAATGAACTGTTATTATAATTAAATATGTGCTACCTAAAAGAAAGCCAGAAACAAAATTTATCATTAGTGCTGTAATTAATGAAAGATAACTTGCGATTATTAGCATTATCTTTTGTGTTGTAGTTTTTGTCTTTATATTTTTTATTAGTCCTGCAAAAGCAATTATATACATTAAATTTGTAAATGTAGTTGGAGAAACCCAAGTGATTGGGGTTAGGCCCAAAATTAGATTACCATTTTCTCTGTAGCCTCTAAAAAAGGCTATAATATTAAGTAAGGTAGCCAATATATAAATTATTTTAGAATGCTTATATAATTTTCTATAATCATAAAAATATATAAATATACTAAGGAAAATTGTAAAAGAAAATATTATATATTGTAATTTTGCTGTCATAAAATCATTTAATCCCAATGTTCCATTTTTAAAAGATATATTTGGATATAATAAAATTGAAAATTTACCTCCAAGTAAAATCAAAGTTAAAGTTAAAATAAGAGTTATCCAATCCATTTTTGGTTTATGTATTTTATTCAAATTTTTTCCTATTTGAACTGGATTTCCCATTTGTTTTATGGCAGTTTCTTCTGACAATTCTTCTGATAATCCATTAGTTATATTTTCATTGATTATTTCATCTATATGTTCTCCTAGTTCTTCTGTAATGATTCCTCTTATAGGTTTATATTTTATTTGATTGCTAACATTATCTAAAAACTCTTTAACATTCAAATAGAACACCTCCTATTACCTGATTTACTTTTGTACTGAATAATTCCCATTCTTGCTTTTTTGCTTTTAATTGTTTTTTTCCTTTTTCTGTAATTGAGTAATACTTTCTTCTTTTACTTGTGCTTTCGTCCCAATATGATGAGATTGCACCATCTGCTTCTAATTTATGAAGTATAGGGTATAGTGTTCCTTCTTGAAAATCAAATATATTTTCTGATTTCATTTTTAGTTTTTTTATCATTTGATATCCGTATAGATTTTCTTTTTCTAGAACACTTAAAACTAATAAGTTTGTGCTTCCACGCAATAGTTCTCTGTCGATATTCATCAATAACACCTCCTAGTATATTTATACATAGTTGCTCTATGTATAAATGCATTGTACAACAAGGTATGATTTTTGTCAATATGTTTGAAAAAAATTTAAAAATTAAAAAAGTGCATAAGTTTTTGTACCTTATACACTTTATTTTTAATGGTTCTCTTTAATTTGCTTATTGTATTGTTTTATATATTTTTATTAAAATTTAGAATTATAATAGCTTATTTAATTAACAATTATTACTTTTTATAAACTTATAATTATTCAACTTCCTTAAATAAATCATTAGGCTTACATTTTAAAATTTTACACAATTTATCTATATTGTCATATTTTATAGACTTAGTTTTATTTGTAACCATAGCATTAAAATTAGTATAACTCATAGGGTCAAATTTATTTAGTTCATTAAATAGCCAATATTTAGACTTTCCATTTTCCTCCAACAAAGCAAGAACATTTAGAGTAATCAATATCACTCCCTCCTTATATATCAATACTATTTTATACAAGAGTGATAAAAATATTAACTTATGAAAAGATAACTCATGAAAACAGTAGACAAATAAAAAAAGATATGTTATTATGAAAAAAATACAAAGGAGGAGAAAAATGGAAGAACAAATACAATTATTAGTCGAAAATACAAATATTTTGGACATATATAAAAAATTATCAAAAGAAGAATTACAAGTAATTAGAATGTTTATCAATTTAAAACTAATATATTTAAATAATGAAGATGAAAACCAACCTAAAATTAGAATGATAACAACATGTTTTAAATATAAATATAACTTTCTAGACAATATTTTAAATTGTAGATATAATATAGATAGAAATATTTCAACAGACGAATATTCATTAAAAATTGGAAAAGATTATAAAATTTGTTTAAAATGCAAATGTAGTAAATGTATTAAATATACAATACCATATTTTATGAATATAATTAACTCGTATAATAAAGAAAATAAAACAAATTTAAAATATATAGATGTTATAGACTATCTTTTACAAAGAAAAGTGCCTAATTTTAAAGAAGTACCAGAACCTAGTTTTTTTAATAAATTTAACATCATAGACCTAATGTATGCACATGTTATATTAGAAGCAGACTTGATAAGAATACTTGCATATGAAAAAGAAAATAGTGTAATAGAAGCTGAATATTTAGATCTAACAGAAAAAAAAGACAATAACTATTTTATAAATGATATTATAAATTTTTACAGAAATGAAGAAAAATTTATAAATATTAAAATAAGTATAACAAATATAGAAGAAATACTAAAAGAAAAAAATTTTTATTTAAGAATATATAAAATTACAGTATATTTTAAATATTTAATAGAAATAGAAAAGATTGATGTAATAGCAGCACTTAGAAAATTATTAGAAATTAATAATATAAAAAATGTAAGACACGGTAAAATCGAAATGCCAAAAAATAAAAAGGGTAGTATTTTAGGGATTTATGGAGCCAATGGATCAGGAAAAACTGTAGTTGTGGACTGTATGGTATTGCTGAAGTCTCTTC
>CAKPKI010000126.1 GCA_934167135.1 uncultured Clostridia bacterium | reverse complement strand
ACATATTGCAACACGCTCTATATTGCTCAATTTATTTTCTAAATCCATAAACAAACTCCCTCAGCACTAAAGGCATAATTTTTTTTCTGACTTTTTTTCTATAGTCAGTTTTATCAAAAGAAACTTTGTACAAAGGTTCATCTTGTAAAATATTATCTGATATGCAGAAAATAACCGCCCCATGAAAATTAGCAGCACTACAAGCGGCCAAAAAAGCTGACGATTCCATATCAACAAAATCACATTTCATATTCACAAATTCATCAATATGATTGTATTGCAACAATATTGATTCGACCGAAATCCCTATACCTTCATAAGCACATATTTCCAGCCCATTAAGTTTATTATTTAAACAATCAATCAACCTATGTTGTAATTCATTCGATGTATCAAAATGTTTACCAAATACATCTTCATCCAAATTATTTCCTATATATCTCGATGCACCCTCCGCCGAAATTATCTCTTTAGGGACAGCAAAATCGCCTATATTTATTCCAACTCTAAGAGCGCCAGCAGAACCAATAAATAATATCTGATTACAAATTGTATCCTTTAACGCCATCACTACATCCATACAAGTAGCTGCACCCACTCCAGTCACTATGTAAGTAAATGTTTTTTTATCAATCATGCATTCCCATACTTGACACGAAGATTCGCCAATTTTTTTCGCATAGGTAATTCCTACAGATTCTGGCATCCAACATGGAGCAATTATTACCTTTTCTTTAATTCGATTAGTATTTACACCTAATATAAATTCGTTCAACAAATCGCTCATATCACTCTCCTAAAACACATATAAAACAGTTTCAATTGAATCCGAATGATAATGTCTAAGTGCAAAGTTATACTCTAGATTCAAATTAATAAAAAAATTCATTATGTCTTCTAAATCTGTATCATTATGATATACACTTATTGCCATTCTAGGTCTATTTCTAAGTATACAATTACACGCACCCTGAATTGCCCTAATTTCACTTCCCTCTATATCAAACTTAAGAAATGTAACTTTTTTATCTTTTAGCAAATTATCAATACTGTTAGCTTTTATAAATGTCTCACCGGTTTCACATACATGAGCATCCCATTTACTTCCAGAATTATCAAAGCAGACTATATCTTCTTGATTCCATAGAGCATATTCATAAAAAAATAATTTATTTTGGTCAACAATTTGTTCTAATTGTTTCTTACAATTTTTTATCATTAGAGGATTAGCTTCAAATGCATACACAGCACTATAATTTCCATTGCACCATGAAATAAACTTTTTTGAGGTTTCACCATCTAGTGCACCTGCATCCAAGAATACTTCGTTTTCACCTGCTGAAAAAAAATCAAAATACTGATTTCCAGTTCTACCAACCACATGACTATATAAATTTAATATATGTGCATTTTTCAAAACTTCATGTGGAACATATGAAATATCTCTGTCAAACAGAATAATTATTATACCATCTAATTGCTGCCTAATTTCATCAACAGTAACAAAATTAAATACCCTTAACTTGCACTCTGAATCATTAGAAATCAGTCCTCCTACAGAATATCCAGCATCTTTTAATACCTGATAACTATATAAGGAAAAATCATTGTCTCCCCAAATATAAATCATACTCAATTTGCTTTTTTCAATATATTCATCTAGTTCACGAAAAATATAAATTTCCTTATTTCTCTTCAGTAAATTATAAAATGACATCAGACTTTTATCTTTTTTATAATTAATCCTGGCATCAAAAATAATTCGACTTTTCTCATCTATTAGTTTTTTACGTAACTCATTATTATTCATAAATCTCCTTTATAACTGTTCCGCAACTGGAATCACTGGACATTTTCCTGTTCCTCTATTACATCGATTACATGCTGGATAAAAAGATGTTTCATAAACAAACTTCTCAAGATTTACTTTTAATTCTTCTAGTGAAACATTCTCATCCGCAATTTCTATATAATTACCTTCTGAAGGCTGTAACCCTAAATCAATAGAATGTGCAGCTCTAGGGCAAGGATACAATTTTCCTCTATATAAGCTCATCCATTCTACTTCACACTCATAGAACTGTTTTGCAAGCTCTTCTTCATTTCTATTTCTAAGCTCATAATCTCCGAAGTCATACCAAAGATATGTATCTTTACCAAATATCTTTACTGAATAATCAATTTTTTCATCTTCTAAACGTGCAAGTAATTTGCCTGCTCTTTTATCAAAAGCCTCATAATGGCTGATTCTTACGTGATTTTTAGGATTTCTTAATGCTTCATAAAGTTTAGGATTCTCAGGCATTACAGTGCCATTTGTAGGAACAACGACTTTAATAACCTCTTCTCTTTTATTTAAATATTCAATAACTTGATCCATATGAGAATATAAAAACGGCTCTCCTCCTATAACATTCACACGAAAAACTCGATCCACTACACTAAAAAATCTATCCAACGAATGTAATATTAAATCAATTTCAACGTCCTTAGGATGTGCATACATAGGCATTAAACTACCACATCCTTTACATCTGAGATCACATCTAGTTGTCATACACACATCTATACTACCAACTACAAGCTCCTCATCCCCTGTCAAATAATCCTCAATATTCATGTGAAAACTTGTGTTATCTTTATAGTGTTCTAAAAAAAATTCTTTTCCATACTTGCTCATACTACCTTATTCCTTTCTTATAATTATTTCGTAATAACAATACTTCCCTTGATAACAGAATCTGGGAGGCAAACATACCCAATCCCATTTTCATCACAAAATTCTTTAACGGCATGTCGGACCCCTTGTGCAACTCCATTAAAATCATGTACAAATATAAATCCCCCTCTAGTAAGCCTAGGATAGAAAAAACGAAGACCATTCAAAGTTGGCAAATACAAATCTGTATCAAGATGTACAAAACAAAACATTTCATTTGGATCAACATCATATGTAGTATCCGGAAAATATCCTTTTTTCAAAACACATCTGTCTTTATATTCCATTTTATCGTACACTACCATTTCATCTGTGTCTAAAAAACAGGAATGCTCTTTAAATTCTGAAAATTGTCTTTCTTTTTCAATCTCAATATCCCTTTTATCAAAACCACAAAATGTATCAAATAAATACAATACTCTGTCTGGGAAAAAATGATTAATAAAACTTGCAAAGTAACCTCTATAAACGCCAACCTCTGCAACATTCCCTTGTATCCCGTATTTATATATTTCTCTGCTAGCAAGTTCTAATGATATAATTCTGGAATCTTTCCTAAATAAAGGCTTTATCGGAAATAAATCCTTATATTCCCTGTTACTTAATCTTTCAGTAACCTTATTTCTTATGCTTTCATATATATCAACTCTGTTACTAGCCAATAACAAAAAATAATCTTTTCTCTGTTTGCAATATTCTTCAAATGATATGATATTATCAGAAATACTAGATAAATTATCGTCAACAAGTATTATACTTTTGATCCCTATAATATCTTTTAAATAACGAAATACATACCTTCCCCATACTCCCATTGGATATATTGCAATTTTGTTTTTCCCATTTTTAATAATTTGGGCAATGCTCTCACCAATTTTGTGTTCAAAATATGCGTCTTCTTTTATATCTTCTGAACCATATATATTATTGCTATACTCTATTACATTCAACATTTAATTATCCTCCACAATATAATCCACTATCCATCAATACTGCTTGCCCTGTTATTTTTGATGATTTCTCCGAGCCAAGAAAATATACAAGTTCTGCCACTTCATTTGGTTCTATAACTCCTAGCGGCATCTTTTCATTCTCTCTTTCATATATTTCTTCTAATTCAGCCTTATTCTTAACAATCTTCCTTACAAAATCACTCCGAACTGATGCTGGCAAAATGCAATTTGCTCTAATATGATTCTCTAATAATTCTACGCTACATGCCCTTGTAAAATTTTCTATTCCAGCTTTTGTCACTGAATATGCACTATTTTTTTTTCGTGGAAAAATAGCCTGGTCAGAAGATACATTTACAATAGCTTTGTCCCCTTTTGCATTCTTCAAAAGAGGAATTGAATATTTTGTAACAATCATACAACTGGAGAGATTCGTTTTATAAACTCTTTCCCATTCAGACATTTGCATATCCTCAATCAAGAAACGTTCTTTATCAAAAAATATACCTGCACAATTTATTACATAATTAATGTTGTCATATTTTTCTCTGATTTTTGAAAATACATGTTTAACTGCATCCTCGTCAGAAACATCACATACATATCCATCAACCTTACCTGAAAGGCCTATATGTATAATATCTATCCCACATACCAAAAAACCTTTTTTTATATATTTTTCTGACACAGATTTTCCGATACC
>CAKPKI010000125.1 GCA_934167135.1 uncultured Clostridia bacterium | reverse complement strand
AAAAGGACTTGCATGTAGACCCGTAAATTTGATTATTAAATAATCCATTATAGTTAAAACAACTGCGGCAATAGCCAAAGACCATATGTTGCTTATTGTAAAATTAGGTGTAAAAAAAGCTGTGATGGCTAAAACTATAGCAGCTGTGATTAATCTACCAACAATTTGCCAAACTGTAGAAGCACCTGTAGTGCTATTACTTTGAGAATTTGACATATCAAGAACCTCCTTATTATTTTTTGCATTTAATTTTTTTCAAGGTTATATCAATATTATTTACACAAAAAAAATAATTATACAAAAATCGTATAAATACCTAAAAATGTGAAAAAATAAAAATGAAAATTGAATGGAGGAAGAAATATGTTAATAACATTTTTTAGAGCAATAGTATTGTACATAATAGTATTAATTGTAATGAGATTAATGGGAAAGCGAGAAATTGGGCAATTACAACCATTTGAATTAGCAATTTCTATAATGATTGCAGACTTAGCAACACTACCTATGTCAGAAACAGGAGTTCCAATATCAAATGGGATAATACCAATATTAGGATTATTAGTAATGCACCTTACAATTTCAATGTTAAATATGAAAAGTACAAAAGCCAGAGAAATAATATGCGGAAAACCATCTATACTAATATTTAGAGGAAAAATAGACCAAAAAGTTATGAAAAAAGAAAGATTTACAATAAATGAACTCGAAGAAAGGTTAAGGGACAATAATATATTTAATATAGGAGATGTGGAATATGCAGTATTAGAAACAAGTGGACAAGTTACAGTAATTCCAAAACCCAACAAAAGACCTACAATACCAGAAGACTTTAATATTGAACCAAAATATGAAGGAATTCCATATGATTTGGTTGTTGATGGAAAAGTAATGTACAAAAATTTGGATAAAATAGGTAAAAATTATGTATGGCTTCAAAAACAAACAGAGAAATTTGGAATAAAACCAGAAGAAGCATTAATAGTTACAATTGATGGAGATAATCAATTTTTCTGTCAGCCATTAGAAAAGGATGGTGGTAAAAATGTTTAAAGAAACTATAATATGTATAGTTATAATAGTTGTTATTTTTTCATTAGATATTTTTACACAAAAATATACAAAAAATACAACAAACGAAATAACTGAAATATTTTCAGAATTAAAACAATTGGCATTGAGGGAAGATAAAGAACAAATGGAAAAAGAAATAGTAAAATTAGATGATGAGTGGAATAAAAAACATGATAAATTAGCTTATTATATTGAACATGATGAATTAGAAAAGGTAGATACTGCAATAGTATCTGCAAAAAGTTATATAGAAACAGAAGATTATCCTTCTGCTTTAGCTGAACTTGATGTTGGAAAATTTGTGCTTGAACATATTCAAAGAAAGTATGCATTTAATTTAGTTAATATATTCTAATTTTGATATTTTATATATGATATCAGGTTATTTGTAAAATAAAATGAAAAATAATTAATAATTGTGATATATTGATAAAAACCTAGTAGAGGCAAAATAAAGGGGGATATATGTCATGTTTAAAGAAAGTATAAAAGTAAATTCTGAAACAATGGAATTGTTGAATGGAGTAATGGAGGCATATAAGAAACAACGGTAGAAAGTTGGAGTTTCAGGATAAAATTGCAACAGTAGTGTATATGGCTATATTAGATGTTGAAACAGAGACAAAAGAAGAAGAGGTTCAAAAAAAAGAGTATATGGATAAAATTAATAAGGTTATTTGTAATTATGATGAGCTAAAACCTGTTTTAGATGAGTATTTTGATAAAAAGTTGTATGGTTCTAGGATTACAAGATAATATTTTTAAAGTTTGAGATGAAGTCTATATTGATTTTTACAATTGTAAATTCAATATAGATTTTTTAATTTTAAAATATTGAAAAAATCAACATTAAAATGTATAATATAATTGCAAATTAATTGTGGTTAAGGAGTAAAATATGAATACTAATAATGAAAATAATGTAGAAAATATTTATATAAACATGGATGACTCTGGAAGATTAGTAAAAGGAGAAAAAGAGGAATTAGTATTTGTTTATGGAGGAGTATTTTTTCTATCTTTAAAAGAACAAGAGGATTTTTCAAGAAAATATAAAGCACTAGTAAATTTAATTAAACATAAATATTGTTTAAATCTAAAAGAAGATACAAATATAAAAGAAGATTTTTGTTTAACACATAATCATAAAAATTGCAAATATTTTTGCCCAGAATTGAAGTCAAATATGCTAAAATCATCTGATAGAAGAAGATTGTTAAATTTTATAAAAAAGTATGATACTTCAGTAGCTGTTATATCTAATCATAAAGTTAAAGATTATATATTTGATAGTAAAGCATCTAAAGGAAGATTTAAAGATTATATAATAAAAAGAGAGGTAAAAAGAATTGTAGAGAATTTAATCTCTCAAAATAGAATGAATCCTAATAGTCATGTTAATCTTATTCTCAATTTAGATGAACAATCAACAGTATCAAATGGATATTATGATTTGGAGAGTAGTATAAAAGAAGAATTGCAATTTGGAGTGTTAAATTATGATTATGGAATAAGTTTCCCACCAATTCTTTCATCAGTCAATGTTAAAGTGAGATATAAAAATTCTTATTATAACTATCCTGTACAAGCTGCTGATTTATTAGTTGGGGAAGTTAGACATTGTTATTATAATTATTTACAGAATCAGGATTTTACATTATATAGAAAAAAGACTAATTTTTTGAATACATCAATTTATTTGCCATAAAAAAAGAAGTCAGCTGACTGACTTCTTCCAAACAAGTAGGTGCATTCAAAATACACTTAATTTTTCAATCTAACATTGTTTGTACACCGAACAAAGGTTATCTCCTTCTGGTATAATAATTGTAACATTAAAAGAATTCTTTGTCAATATTACATAGATATTTTATGCAAAAACTTTAATAGTTATTACATAAAAATTAAAAAATCAATCATTCTGATTGATTTTTGCATTTCTGTACATTAAAGTTCTAATAGAAATATTACTGGAGCTTCCAACGGGAATTGAACCCGTGACCTCAGCCTTACCAAGGCTGCACTCTACCAACTGAGCTATGAAAGCAAATAAAGTTATTTGTTTTTATGCATTATATAACGAATGAAATGGAAATGTCAACAAATTTTTTGAATTGGTTTAAAATAAAATTCGACAAAAGTATTGAAAAAAATCCAATTAAATGGTATAGTATATATGATATGAAAAAAATCGACAAGAAACAACAAATAAAAATAATAAAAATAATATTAATTGTAATATGGATGATAGTAATATTTAATTTCTCGAATCAAGGTGGAACTAAATCAAGTGGAACAAGCCAAAAGGTAACTAAAGTAATTGTAAATATAATAACTGATGATAAAAAAGAAGCAAATATAAATACAATGGAAAAAATTGAGAAAGTGGTTAGAAAAGGAGCTCATTATACAATATATACGATAGGCGGATTTTTATTAATGAACTATGCATATTCAACAGATAAAACCAAAAAGCATAAAATATTTGGGAGTCTACTTTTTGGTGCATTTTATGCGGTTACAGATGAACTACATCAGTTTTTTGTGCCTGGAAGGAGTGCAAGATTGTTTGATGTGGGTATAGATACATTGGGAGTTCTAACTGGAATTTTTATTTATATGGGAATTAGAACTTTGTTCGAAAAGGTTTGTAGAAAGAATGTAGAGATAAGAAAGTAAGAGTATTTAATATTTTTTGGGGGATGTGTTTTATATGAAAATTAAAAATGTTCAGTTTTCAAATGTTTTGACAATAAATCCAGACATCGAGATATTAAAATCATCTAAGGAGGTGGCATAAATGGCACCAGTAGAATCAGCTGTTATTGAAAGAGATAATAATATAAATTCAACAATCTTAGATGATGTTGTTGCAATTGAATCTGTTGTACTTCCAGCTAACAGAAGCAGAAAATCAAGTCTGATCTGGTATAAAGTTAAGAGAACTTTATATTTTGGCATTAAAAGAGTATTTGACATAGTGTGTTCTTTAATTGGAATTTTATTATTAATTCCAGTGGCAATTGTTACTAAAATATGTTACATAGCAATGGGGGATAAAGAACCTATATTTTATACACAAAAGAGAATTGGTAAAAATGGGCGAGAGTTTGATTTTTATAAATTTAGAAGCATGATACCAAATGCTGATAAAGTATTAGAGAAAATATTAAAAGAAAACAAAGAATTGGAAAAAGAATATAAAATAAATAAGAAATTAGAAAATGACCCAAGAGTTACAGGGATTGGCAAAATCCTTAGAAAAACTTCTTTAGATGAATTGCCACAATTTATTAATGTATTAAAAGGAGAGATGTCATTAATTGGTAATAGAC
>CAKPKI010000124.1 GCA_934167135.1 uncultured Clostridia bacterium | reverse complement strand
TTATATTTTTTCATTCTTTCTGCAAAATCTTCTATTATTTTGCAAGAATCAAAATTATTTACTAAATCAAGTACAATAGGACTTTTATCCCCTCCAACTGTCAATGCTCTACCTAATTGTTGTGTATAAATCGTTGGAGAAAATGTTGGTCGCATCATAATAACACCATCTAAATCTTTTATGTGGTATCCTTCATTAAGCATATCAACTGCATATAATAACTTTAATGTTCCTTCTTCACTATCTTGTTCAAATTCAGTTAAAATTTTATCTGCTTCTTTTATTTTTGATGAAATCCCCCTAATTGTTATGTTAGAATTAACTCCTCCAAACATTTTTTGTGCTTGTTCCATTTTTTCGTTCATATCTTCAATGTTTCTGCAAAATACAATATACTTTCCACTCTTATTCTTCATATGTTCAGAAAATAATTCTGGTAAATTCTGTGTATTTTCATCTAACTTATCTTTTAAATTATTTAATAATTTTTGTGCTTCTTTTCTTTTATCTTTATCTTTCATTTTGTCTATATTTGTTTGCATACTTTCAAGTTCTTTGTCATAACCATACAATGCACTTACATAAGTTGCTTCTGGGAGTATTCCATTTTCTATTGCTTCCTCTAATGTCATTTCAGATGCAACATTATTTTCAAATAATTCATCTGCCATATCTCTTAATCCATCATTATATCTTAATGGTGTTGCAGATAATCCTAATACAATTGCTCCTTTGTTTCTTTGAAGTAATCTTTTAATACCTTTTCCCCATTCTGGTGCACCACAATGATGAAATTCATCTATAATAATTATATCAGCCTTAAGTTTTTGTATCTCCTCATCTGTCAAGTTTGCTAATTTTTGATATGTTATTCTTTTAAGATTAGGAAAGTCACTCATTGTCATTCCTTCTGCAAAAATGCTTTTCTTAACATCGTGCAATATAGTGTTTGATGGTGCTACATATATTGCTTTTTTTTCTTTATTTTCTTCTACAAGTTTTAAAGCAATATACATTTTTCCTGTTCCAGTTGGGTGTATTACAGCAACCTTATTTGATTCCTTTAACATATCAGTAACTTTCTTATGTGTTTCCACATTATGTGGTTTTAACATTATAGACATTTATAATTTCTCCTTATATGATATATTTAGATTTTTTATAAAGGATTTACCTATAAACCTATTATCACCATTATTACAATCTATCATAATTATGGTAACTTAAATAAAGTGTCGCTTAACTCTCATTTTATTACATATTCTTTTTAATTATAACATATTTATTACGACATTTGTTAACTATTACAAAAAATAACATTTTGTCATATTTTTATGTCTCCTTATTTTTCTAATTTTCATTAATTTTTCTTTGATTTGTTCTCGCCCGATTTGAGTTTTCGACTAAAAGGAGAAAATCTCAAAGGGCTAGCAATTGTAGCTTTTTATATAATAGAAAGGTATGACTTTCCTATTATATAAAAAAACTCTCACAAATGAGTGAGAGTTTAAATCTAGTTCCTGTCCATAATGTTCATACTAGCTTTCAGTTGTTGATTCGTAAGAAATAACAATTGCAGAGTATTCCTTTGCATTGCCATTCTCGTCAATGTCCTCAGGGCACTTACAGTGAATGACCTCTGACCAAGGTTGGTCAATATCAAATTCCTGTTTATCCCCACATGCATCGCATGTGAAAATAATATGTGCTGTTTCCCCTTTTTTCAGCCGTATCTTGCTTTTATGTTCCAAGGCAAGTGTTTTGCCCGTAACAGTAGCATTCGAACCATTGACTGTCTGTCCAATATATGACTTTCCGTCAGAAGTTGTCACAGACAAAGTTGCATGTTCTTTGTCTTTTCTAAACATGTTCCCACATCCTGTTAAGTTCATCATTACAATGAGTGCCATAAGTACTACCATGATATTCTTTTTCATAGCCTTTTCTCCTTTTTTGTTGTGCATTTCTCGTTGCTCATTGTTTTTATTTTTTAACATCATTTCCCCCTTGATGTATGCTAGATTTATTAGTTACAATTTATCTATGTAATCAGGCAATCGCCTGTAATAAAATGTTAGTGCATTTACACCTCCCAAGCTCTTTGCTTATTACAATTAAAATTATAACATCTTTTTATCAATAAATCAAATTAATTATTCTGATATATCAAATAAGTTTTACTTATATTTATCTTATTTAATGTCCCTAAAATTATGGTATTTTTTAATTAAATAAAACCCTTGTCATCTGACAAGAGTAAAATACATTTTTTATCTATTTGTAATCTCTTCCAAATCAAGAAGTTCTTTCCATCTTTCATCAACAACTCTTTGGAACTCCTCAATCATCCATTCATTACCAGGTTTAAACATATGCTTAAAACGTTTTTGTGGACGCAAAAACTCTTCTATTGGAAGTTTTTTAGCTGGTTTATAAGTAATTTTATACTTTCCATCCACAACTTCATATAATGGCCAATAGCATGTATCTGCTGCCAATTTATTAATTTTCATTAAATCATCCGTAGCATATCCCCAACCTCTTGGACATGGTGCCATAACATTTAAAAACGCTGGTCCTTCTGTATAGATTGCTTTTTCTGCTTTTTCATACAAATCTTTAAAATTTGTCATTGCAAGTGTTTGAGCAACATATGGTATATGATGACCAACCATTATTTTTGCTAAATCTTTTCTTACTTGCATTTTTCCTGGTGTTACTTTCCCAGCTGGAGATGTTGTTGTATCTGCAAATTTTGGTGTTGCAGATGAACGTTGAATTCCAGTGTTCATATATGCACCATTGTCATAACATACATATACCATGTCATGACCTCTTTCCATTGCTCCAGACAAACTTTGTAAACCTATATCATAAGTTCCTCCATCGCCTCCAAATGCAATGAATTTTGTGTCTTTATCTTGTGGTAATTTTCCTTGTTTTTTCATTGATTTATATGCAGCTTCAGCTCCTGAACAAGTTGCTCCTGCATTTTCAAACGCTGTATGGATAAAAGAGTCTGTCCATGCTGTATATGGATATATAAATGTTGACACTTCCATACATCCTGTTGCATTTGCAACTACTGCATGGTCTTCTGGTTTTAATGCTCTCATTATCATTCTTGCTACTACTGGTGCACCACATCCAGCACACATTCTATGTCCTTCTGTAAATCTTGAAGGTTTATTTGCCATTACTTCTTTTAAATTATATGCCATTATTTTTCCTCCCTTCTTAGACCTAAATATCTATATGGATTTCCAACTTCTCCATTTTTTACTATATTTGCTAAATCTGTGTATACAGATTCTAATTGTTTCTCTGTTGTATCTCTTCCTCCAATTCCATATACATAGTTTACCATTGGAATTTGTTTCTTATCTACATACATTGCTGATGTTACATCCTCAAATAATGCTCCGCCAGCTCCATTTAGAGAATCTGCTTTATCTAATATAGCAACTGCTTTTAAATGTGATAATGCCTCTGCAACTTCTTCTGCTGGAAATGGTCTATACATTCTTATTTTTAATAATCCTGCTTTTATACCTTGTTCTCTTAATCTATCTACAACTGCTTTTGTTGTTCCAGCAGTTGAATTCATACATACTATTGCAATTTCTGCATCATCTAATTTATATTTCTCAAAAAATTCATACTTTCTTCCTGTCCATTCTGCAAATTCTTCTGAAACTTCTTTTATTACTTCTTTAGCTTTTTTCATTGCCTCTGCTTGTTGTACTTTATGCTCAAACAAATATGCTTGTAAATCTAATGGTCCAACAGCAATTGGCTCATCTCTATTTAATAAATAATGTTCTGGTTTATATTGTCCTACAAATTTTTTAACTTCTTCATCACTTTCTAATTGGATATTTTCAATTGAATGTGATGTTATAAATCCATCTTGACATACCATTAATGGTAATAATACATCTTTGTGTTCTGCAATTCTGTGTGCCATTAACATATTATCATATGCTTCTTGATTATTTTCTGAAAATAACATTATCCATCCTGCATCTCTTACTCCCATTGCATCTGAATGGTCATTATGTATGTTTAATGGTCCTGAAACTGCTCTATTTACTAATGCCATAACTATTGGTAATCTTAAACTTGAAGCTATATATATCATTTCCCACATTAATGATAATCCATTTGCTGATGTTGCTGTCATAGCTCTTGCCCCAGCAGCTGATGCTCCTATTGTTGCAGACATTGCACTATGTTCACTTTCTACTGCAACAAATTCTGTATCTACATCTCCATTTGCAACAAATGTAGAAAAATATTGTGGTATTTCTGTTGATGGTGTTATTGGAAATGCTGCAACTACATCAGGATTTATTTGTTTCATTGCTATTGCTGTAGCTTCGTTTCCACTTAATCTTTCTCTTATACTCATTTTGATTTTCCTCCTTTTGATTATAATTCTACTTCCTTATTTTTTTCTTTTTCAACTCTTTGAGCATATCTCT
>CAKPKI010000123.1 GCA_934167135.1 uncultured Clostridia bacterium | reverse complement strand
GAATATCTGTAACACTACCATCTGTAGTAACTAAAATACCTATGGTAGAATGTTCCTCAATAACTTTTTTAGTACCAATTTCAGCTGCAGTTTCAAAAGGGATTTCTTCATCAGACCATGGAGTTTTTACCATTCTTGGCATATCATCCTCTAAATATCCAATTGCATTATCAACTAAATAGCCAACACAATCAACTAAGCGAGTTTTTAATTTTAAATTTTTATCTATTGTAATTTCTACAGCCTCATTAGGAACGAACTTTGGCTCAGTAGTCATAATAGTACGACCACCAGCACTTTGTGGTAATTCATCTTTTGCTCTTTCTTTTTTATACTCATTATCTATATTTGGAATAACAAGTAAATCCATAAATTTTTTTATGAAAGTAGATTTGCCTGTTCTTACAGGACCAACAACTCCAATATAAATATCACCATCAGTTCGTTTGGCTATATCTTGATATAAGCCTATATTTTCCATCTATAATACCTCCTTGATAGACAAACTTTTATTAATATATATGGAATGATTTTTAATAATATGACTTATTTAAAAAAATATTGCAAAAAGCTTTGAAATATGATAGAATGGTAACATAATTCTTTAAAACTATTCAAAGGAGGTTCAATATGGGAAAATTAATTGAAGGACGGTGGGATTGCACATCATGCAACACAAAAGGTATATTAGGGAGATATAGAGAATGCCCTAATTGTGGAAACCCGAGAGGGGAAGATGTAAAATTTTATTTAGAAGACAAAGAAGATTATGTTTCTGATGAAGAAGCAAAAAAAATTAGTCGGAATCCTAACTGGATGTGTGACTTTTGTGGAAGTTACAATTCAGACGAAAAAAAGAAATGTAAATCATGTGGGGCAGAAAGAAGGGAAAATAAAAATTATTTTGAAGTTCAAAGAGAAAAAGAAAAAAAACAGGAAGAAAGAAAAAACATCAATGAACAAAGAAGTAATAACAGTAACAATTTAATGAATTTAACAGAAAAGAACAGTATAAAAAACAATACTACAACAAGTATTATAATAGGATTAATAATGCTTGTAGCAATTGTAGTAGCAATTGTCTCAATTTTCAAACCAAAAGAAGAGAACTTAAAAATAAATGACTTTACATGGGAAAGAAAAATAGATATTGAAGAATACAAAACATTTCATGAGAGTGGCTGGAATGTTCCAAAAGGAGGAAGGGTTACATCTCAAAATAGAGAAATCTATGATTATGAACAAGTAATAGACCATTATGTGACGAAAACTAGAGAGGTAGAAAAACAAAGAAAAATTGGCAAAAAGAAAAAAATAAAAGATTTAGGAAACGGTTATTTTGAAGAAGTTGACGGAGATGACATATACGAAACCTATTATGAAACAGAAGAATACGAGGAACCAGTTTACCGAGATGTGCCAATTTATAAAATAAAATATTATTATGACATTGAAAGATGGACCTATAAACGATCAGTTACTACAAAAGGAAATGACAAGGAACCATATTGGGGAAAAGAAAATTTGAAGGACAATGAGAGGGTTAAGAAAAAACACGAAACATACATTATACAAGGTGTTACTGATGAAAAAAAGAAAAAGACTCGAAAAGTAAATGTGGAATTCAAAAAATGGAAGAGCTTTCAAATTGGACAAAGCGTGAAAATTAAAACCTATATAGGAGGAGGAACCAAATTAAAAGAATAGAAGCAAATATTAAATTAAATGTTTGATAAAAGGCAGATACTATGGCTTAATGTTGTAGTATCTGTTTATTTGTTTTTAGTACTTGCGAAAAAAACATTAATATGATAGAATTGTGGCATTGAAAAACATATAATATAAAAAAACTGTTTCTCAAATAAAAAAGAAACAGGAAAGGACGGAATAAAAATGGATAAATTACAAGACACAATAGATATTCTAAAAGAATACAAACAAGAACATATTATAAAATTACTAAAGAACTTAAACGAAGAAAAGCAAAAAGAATTAATAAAACAAATAAATTCAATAGACTTCCATCAAATAATGGAATTATATAATAATACAAAGAAAAAAATAGAATTCAAAGAAAGTAAAATAGAACCATTAAAATATTTAGATAAGGCAAAACTTACAAACGAGCAAAGAAACAAATTTGACGAACTTGGAGAAAAAGCAATAAGAAATGGTGAATATGCAGTAGTAACAATGGCAGGAGGTCAAGGAACAAGACTTGGACATCAAGGACCTAAAGGAACATTTAAACTAGATGTATATGGAAAAGGGAAATATTTATTTGAAATACTAACAGAAAACTTAAAAGAAGCAAACCAAAAATATGGAATAATAATTCCTTGGTACATAATGACAAGTAAAGAAAACAACAAACAAACAGTTGAATTTTTAGAAAAAAATAATTACTTTGGATATGACAAAAAATTTGTTACAATTTTCACACAAAGTGAATTACCATTAGTAAATGAAAATGGAAAACTACTAATAGGAAAAGACTTTAAAATAAAAGAAGCATCAGACGGTAATGGTGGAACATATGCATCTTTGCGTGCAAGTGGATGTTTAGCAGACATGAAAGAAAGAAAAATAAAATGGATATTTATAGGAAGTGTAGACAATGCATTACTAAAAATGGTAGATGTAACATTACTTGGAATGGCAATTGCACAAAAAGTACAAATTGCTTCAAAATCAGTAGTAAAAGCAAATCCTCATGAAAGAGTAGGAGTATTTTGCAAAATGAATGGACACCCAAAAGTAATAGAATACACAGAATTACCAGAAAAAATGGCAGAACAAGTAGACGAAGATGGAGAGCTAAAATATGGAGAATCACACATAATGTGTAATCTATATACAATAGAAGCGGTAGAGAAAATTAGTAACGAAATACTAATGTATCATAGTGCACATAAAAAGAATTCATATATAGATGAAAATGGCAAAGAAATAATACCAACAGAACCAAATTCATACAAATTCGAATCATTTATATTTGATGCATTTGAATTTTTTGATGATATTGCTATTTTACGCGGTAAACGTGAAGACGATTTTGCTCCTGTAAAAAATAAAGAAGGAGTAGACAGTCCTAAAACAGCAAAAGAACTATATGAAAAGTTTTATGCAAAAAAAATGTCAGTAGGAACTTGCTAAAACAATAAAAAGCAAGTCAATGAATGGAGGGCTAAATGGAAAATTGTAAAATAAAAAAATTATATAATTTAGAAGAAACAATAGCAAAAACATTATTAGAAAAATTAGAATATCCATGGGAAGCTTTACCTAAAATTAGTGAATTTATAATAGAAATAGGAAAAAAATTAGACAATGAAATTTACGAACTAAAAGGTGAAAATATATGGATTGCAAAATCAGCTAAAATATATCCATCTGCATATATAAAAGGACCTACAATAATAGGAGAAAATGCAGAAATTAGACATTGTGCATTTATTAGAGGAAACGCAATTGTAGGAAATAATGCAGTTGTAGGAAATTCAACAGAATTAAAAAATGTTATACTATTTAATAATGTTCAAGTACCACACTACAATTATGTGGGTGATTCTATACTTGGATATAAAGCACATATGGGGGCTGGAGCAATCACATCAAATGTAAAATCAGACAAAAAATTAGTCATTGTAAAAAAACGGAGAAGAAAAAATAGAAACAGGATTAAAGAAATTTGGTGCAATGATAGGAGATTATGTAGAAGTAGGATGTGGAAGTATTTTAAACCCAGGAAGTGTAATAGGAAAAAACACAAATATATATCCATTATCATTAGTTAGGGGAGTTATACCAGAAAACAGCATATACAAGTGTAAAAACGAAATAATAATAAAAAAATAAAACAAAATGTCCAGTAATATAGCATTATTGGGCATTTTGTGATTTTTACATTTACATTTGCTGATTTCCAGGTATAAAGTAATCTACTACTCCATAAATTAATGCACCAATTATAGCAGCCATCCAAGAAATTGAATAACCAGCCACAAAATACTGTGTAAAATATAAAATAATAGCAGCTAAAGCAAATCCAACAAATCCTTTACCAAATGGACTTGCATGTAGACCTGTAAATTTTATAATTAAGTAATCCATTATAGTTAATACAATTGCGGCAAGTGCTAGAGACCATATATTATTTATTGTAAAGTTAGGTGTAAAAAATGCTGTAATTGCAAGAACTATAGCTGCTGTGACTAATCTACCAACAATTTGCCAAACTGTAGAATTTCCTGTTGTAGTACTATTACTTTGAGAATTTGACATATCAAAAACCTCCTTATTAGTTTTTACAATTTTATTTTTTCAAGGTTATATAAATATTATTTACAACAAAAAAATAATTATACAAAAATCGTATAAATACCTAAAAAATGTGAAAAATATATATAAATTAAAATGGAGGAAATTTGATGCTAATAACATTTTTTAGAGCAATTGTATTATACATATTTGTATTAATAGTAATGAGATTAATGGGAAAACGTGAAATAGGGCAGCTTCAGCC
>CAKPKI010000122.1 GCA_934167135.1 uncultured Clostridia bacterium | reverse complement strand
AAATAGATGTTGTTACAGAAGATACAGAAGATGATGGAAATGAAGCTGAAAGTGAAATTGAAAATAAAGAAGAAGAACAAAATGATACTAAAGAAGAAATTTTAGTATATGTTACAGGAGAGGTAAAATCGCCAGGAGTTGTTATGTTAAAAAAAGGAAGTAGAATTGCTGATGCAATTAATGCTGCTGGAGGGACAACAAGTAAAGCAAATACAACAAAGGTGAATTTGGTGTATGTTTTGGAAGATGGCATGAAAGTTAATATTCCAAGTAAAGATGAATTAAAAAATGATTCGAATTTTGAATATATAACTAAAAATTCTGGGGATGGAGCGAATGATTTTGATAATTCGAATGACAGCGTTAGTGGCTCACAGACAGAAAATGTGGGGTCTTCAACTAAAAAAGAACATAAATTTAGTTCTGTTAATATTAATACTGCAACTCAAACTGAGCTAGAAACTTTGCCAGGGATTGGTCCGTCTATTGCTTTGAAAATAATTAATTATAGAAAGGAAAATGGTAAATTTTCAAGTATTGATGATTTGAAAAATGTTAGTGGAATAGGAGAGGCTAAATTCGAAAAAATAAAAAAATATATTACAGTTTAAATAGAAATTATATTATTTTTTTGTTACGGGTTAATAGTTTTAATAAAACTTTCAAAAGAAATCATTAATAAGTAACTAAAGGTCAATTGAAAAAGTAAATTCTATTTGGAAAAAGTAAAAGAAAGTTACCAATTAAAAGCTATTATTGTCATATGGGTCCTCTGAAAAAAATGTCGAAAAACTTGATTTATTTTTGTAAAAAGTGTATTATAAAAATAGATAATATAAAAAAGAATAAGGGGGGATGAAATGTTATTGTATATTATAATTGCGATAGTTGCATTAATAGCTATATATGTGTTAGCACAATACAATAGTTTTATTAAATTAACAAATATGGTTAAAGAAGCATTTGCTACAATGGATGTTTATTTGAAAAAACGTTGGGATTTAATACCAAATTTGGTAGAAATTTTAAAAGGTTATGCGAAACACGAAAGTAATGTAATTGAAGAAGTAGTAAAATTAAGAAATCTATCTTACGACAAAATGTCATTAACAGATAAAATTGATACAAACCAACAATTAACCGCTGGCTTATCAAAAATAATGGCTGTTGCAGAAAATTATCCAAACTTAAAAGCAAGTCAAAATTTTTCTGATTTATCAAACCAATTATCAAAAATAGAAGATGAAATAGCTAATTCAAGAAAATATTATAATGCAGTTGTTAAAAATTTAAACATTAAAATAGAGATGTTTCCAAGCAATATAGTTGCAAAAATGTTTAATTTTAAACTTTCAAAAATGTTTGAGGCAGATACAAACGAAAAGGATAATGTAAAGGTGGAATTATAAATGAGACAGATGATAATGAAGATAAGTATCTTTATTTTATTATTAACTATATTGTTACCTAGTCAAATATTCGCTATTAGCAGTAGTGGTGGATATACAATAGAATCGTATAATATAGATATGAAAGTAAATGAAGACAACACATTTGATATAACAGAAACAATTGCTGTTAATTTTACTGGTTATGGTAAACACGGTATATATAGAAAAATACCATTAAAAAATACAGTAAAAAGATTAGATGGGACAACATCAAATAACAGGGCGAAAATAACTAATATAAGTGTAAGTGATAAATTTAAAACTTCTAACGATAGTGGATATAAGGTTATAAAAATAGGCAATGCTAATAAAACGGTAAGTGGTAGAAAAACTTATACTATTAAATATACATATAATATTGGAAAAGACCCACTAAAAGATGCAGATGAATTATATTTTAATTTAATAGGAACAGAATGGGATACAAGTATAAATAATGTTAATTTTACTATTACGATGCCAAAAAGTTTTGATAAAACAAAATTAGGATTTTCAACAGGATATAGTTCTTCTACAAATAGTTCCAATGTAACATATAATGTAATAGGAAATACTATAACTGGTTCAGTAAATACCAAATTATATTCTGAACAAGGAGTAACGGTTAGACTTACATTACCAGAAGGGTATTTTGTTGGGGTAAGTAGTAATTTTGATTATATTATGTTGTTAAAAATAGCTATTTCTATTATTTGTGTTATTATAGCTTATTTTATTTGGAATAAGTATGGAAGAGATGAAATGGTCGTTGATACTGTTGAGTTTTATCCTCCAGATGATTTAAATAGTGCAGATGTTGCTTTTATATATAATGGTCATTCAGAACAAAAAGATGTTATTTCATTACTAATATATCTAGCTAATAAAGGTTATTTAAGAATTGAAGAGTACGAAGAAACAACATTAAAAGTCTTTAAATCTAAAAACTTTAAAATTATAAAAGTAAAAGAATATGATGGAAATAATGAAGATGAAAGAGAATTCTTTAATGGTTTGTTTAAAGGTACAAAATTAAAAGATGAAGTAGCATTAGAAGAATTAAAACAATTAAAAACTGAAATTTCGGTAAATGACTTATATGAATCAAAAGAAGAGGTAACAAGAAGTGATTTATACAATCGTTTCTATGTAACCGTAAACAAAATTAGAAAAAATATTAATAGAAAAGAAAATAAGGAAAAAATATTTGAAAAGAATTCATTAGGTAAAAGAGGAATTATACTCATTATGATTACTATAATTTTTATGCTTATGGGTGGTTTTTCAGTTTTTAAAGTTGGAAATGCTGAAGCACTTGTAATGATAGGATTCTGTTTAATCGGACCTTTAGTTCTATTATATAATAAGTCAAATGTTGGAACTGTAATATTAAGTTCACTGGTTTTTGTTATTACTGGATTTTTCTGTATTGTTGCTTCAGAAGGGGCATTCAGTATGGAGTTATGGATAGAGTTTTTAATACATAGTGTTTGTATGGTACTATTGATAATATTCTTGTCGGTAATAAAAAGAAGAACTGAATATGGAACAGAGATGTTAGGGAAAATACAAGGATTTAAAAACTTTTTAGAGATGGCAGAGAAACCTAGATTAGAACAATTAGTAATGGAAGACCCAGAATATTTTTATAATGTTTTACCATATACTTATGCTCTAGGTGTTTCAAGTAAATGGATGAAAAAATTTGAAGATATTGCTTTGGAAGCTCCACATTGGTATTATGGTTATACAAGTTTTAGCACGAGTTCTTTTAATAGCTTTATGAATTCAACATATTCATCAATATCTAATGCAATGTCATCTAGTCCATCAAGTTCTGGTGGAGGTTCATCAGGCGGAGGCTCTGGCGGTGGAGGCGGAGGCTCTTGGTAAAAGATAATAATTAAATTTATAATACAAAAGATAATAATAAGGGGGTGAAACAAATGGAAGAAAGATTAGTATCAGAATATATAGGTAAAGATGCAGATAAATTTATGGAGGGAAAAACTAATTGGATAGCAGCAATATTAGGACAAGCTATCGGTCCAGTTTGGTTCTTTTTTAGAAAATCATATTTATTAGGATTTGCGTTTTTTGTTGTAACATATATTGTTGGAGCAATTGCATCTGCAATCGAATTAAAAAAAGCATCTTTTATAATGTTTTTTATATATTTATTTACTGCTAATAAATTATACTTATGGGATGTTAGAAGAAAAGTAAATAAAATAATGTCATCAGGGTATTCATCAGAAGACCAACTAATATCTACTGTAAGAGAAAAAGGCGGAACAAGTACTGTGTAGCAGCAGTAATTTATGTAATTGCTTTCATAGTATTTATAGCAATTTATTCTGTTGTGATATATTCAGCTATGTCTGCTTAATATCAATGTAATTAAGAAAAAAGTTCAAGTATGTTATCTAAATACTTGAACTTTTTAAGTTTTTTCTTATTAAGTTTTCTTTTTACGTTTCTTCTTAATTCAAGATTTGTAATACCCCAATCTTTGAATAATCCCATTTCAATGTATGTATAAATAGTTTTTTAACATTGAGTTATTTCTGGATGATTTTCTAAATGGTGTAGATAGATTGTCCTTGTTTTATTAGTGGACAGATGATATGAGCTGGGTCAAAAAGTTCTCTAGTGTTTAGATTAACGCCTTCGCGAGAGTCCTTTAATGTATATTCATAATTTTGCTGAGTAACATTTGCATAATAAAAGTATTTAGCTTTCTTGCACTTTTTTATTTCAGGGCAATTGTTACAAGATACTATAAATCTGTCTCTTCTCAAACAAGGAATCTCTTCAAAATCTTTGCACTTAGATGTACAAATGTTTATGTTGTTTTCAATAATTTTTCTATCTTCTAAAGAAAGATGTTTACCGTTAAATCCCATAATATCCTCACTTTCCCAAGAAGCATTTACATCTATATTATACTAAATTTCTTTTAGTCTTACAATAACCATTAATGTAATACGAATTTCTAGTTATATTTTTATAAATAGAATTTACTTTTTCATTTCACTATAAGTAACTAAATTTTATATAACACAAAAAAACTCTTGTTAAATAGAGCTTTTTATGTTATATTAGATATGTACTAAATTTGTAGTACAAAAACAACTTA
>CAKPKI010000121.1 GCA_934167135.1 uncultured Clostridia bacterium | reverse complement strand
GATTTTGGATTAGTCTTCGAAAGTTCTACTGTACTTTGTAACATTGTTCCCAAAAAATTATCTATTTTAGAATTTATTTTATTTGCTTCTATATCACTCACATATTCTACATCTGTTATAAATATTCCATTTTGCACTTCTGCTATTAATGTTCCTTTTATTTCCCCAGTTACTGATTCCATTGCTGAATATCCTATTCCCAATAAAACTATTGAAATCACTAAAAGGAATAGTAGCAAAAATTTCTTCATTTTGACAGACTTCATACTATTCCTCCTTATTTTATTTTTTTCGTTTTTTCATTTCCGCACTTTTTTTCCTTAGCACTTCTCTAATTTCTTTAGCACCTAAAACATAAATATATAAAATACCTTCATTCATAATCATAAATTTAGTTCTTCTTTCATTCTCTTCTGTATACATTAATATTGGTGATTGCATAGTATCTCTTAAACTTAATATTTCATCAAAAGTATTAATTTCTATTACTTTATATCCTTCTTGATTTATCTCACTACTAGTTTTTTGAATATATGTTTTATAATTAAATAGTATCATTTTTAATTCTTGCTCATACATAGTTTCTGCACTTCTTGTATTTATAAGATATTTTATAAATCTTATAAATATTATTATTCCTAGAATTGCTATAGCAATTCCTATTATTAATACATATTCTATATTCTGATATTCACTTTTCTTAGATAGAATCTTACCTTCATCTTGTACTACATTTGAACCAATACTAATGTCAACAGTTCTTGTTGTTAAAGGAATATTTATTGTCATTACTTTACTTTCTTTATTTATTTGTGTTTCATCATATTTACTTATTGCATATACATACATATCTAATTCTAATGTACTTACAGTATCATCTAAGCGATATAAATTAACAAATTTATTAATTTTATCATTATACTCATTATAATTAACAGTAATTTCTTCTGTAATTTCTAAATTATTATTTGTATTTTCTTCTATTTCTTTATTTACAAGCTCATCTGTTGTTTCATATATTGAATTAGATTTTTTATTTTCTTTTACATTTGTTTTTGCTACTATTTTATAACTATATTTATAAGCTTGTTCTTTTTCAAAATCTAAATTATATTTAAAATTAACTGTTATATCTTTTATTAAACTAGCAATAATAGTATTTTCTTCATTTAAATAATCATTTTGATAAAATTCATTTTCATTTAAATTAACTTTGTAATCAACTTTGGCATTTTCTGTATATTTATTATACTCATTTTTTGTTAGTGTAAAATATGTTAATAATATTATTCCTGCTATAATAAAAAGTCCAATACTGGTTAGTGCTAATTTTATTTTATGCTTTCTTCTCTTTTTTTGATGTCTTAGTGCATTTTTACTTTCTGCATCTTCCCTCATCTAATTGTTACCTCCTACTAAATCATTTATCCATAGTGTAAAATATCCAATATATGGTATTTTGAATTTTACCTTACCTATTATATCATTTCTTTTTCTATAGCCATCATCTTTTTCTTGATTTGCATCTCCCTTAGTATAATATCTGGTTTCTTCACCATATACTTTTTGTTCAATAATTCTATGAATTATTTTTTTATTATCATATGCAAAAACAACTATATCTCCTGTCTTTATTTCTTTTTTTTCATTATATTTTTCATAAATTATTATATCTCCTTTATTTATAGTTCCTGTCATACTACCAGAACCTATAACTAGCATTCCAACACTGAATCTACAACTTACTACCATAACAACACTCGCAATAATTACATAAATTATTGTTGTTAGTATTTTTTCTCTTATAGTTTTCTGGCTTGAAACTATTTCTTTTTTATTATGATATAAATTATCAAGTAAAATATAAATACTATATGCCATTACCATTTTTATAATAGATTCTAAAAAGACAAATAAGTTTGGTATTAATGGAAAAATATATACATATATTTCAACTATAATTCTATATATAATTATTGCCTTAAAGTTTCTATAATTTATTATTATATGATTGTATAATAAATTATTTGCTACTGAAGCAAATATAACAAAAAATATTAATGAATAATAATCACTTACTGTACTTAGATTTCTAATATTGGTACTTAATATTATATCTAACATTACCATTGATACCAACATAAGTATTTTAGATTTCTTATTTTCTTTCAACAATACTGTTTTTCTAATAAGCTCTGCTGATATTATTATTACTACATGTGGTATTATATAGTTTAAAATTGACCATATACTCAACTCTATAGGCGACTTATAAAATCCTATAAATATTCCTAATACATATATAAAAGAAACATATATAATTCCAATTCCAGACATTAGAAATATAATTTGTCTATTACTTGTAAGTTCCATTTTGTCTGATTTTATGAGCTTTACACTTATTACCATAAATACTAATAATATTACCGACAATATTTGTCTTGTTATTATATTGTTAAAAATAATTGTCAAAAGGAAAAATACTATTAGTGTAATTTCTATTGTATATAATCTAGCTTTTTCACTTATCATATTTCCTCCTTTTGACTTATCTTATTATTTTGTTGGTTGTTGTGGATCTGCAGTTATTGCAATTCCAACTTTTGATGTTTCATCATTTGTTATAGGTGTTTTTATTAGTTTAACAGTTACTTTTATTGTAGTTGTATCTCCATGTTCTACTGTTGTTTTTTCAAATTCATATGATACATCAAAATATTCTTCATTTGTATTTGATGTTGTTGCTGATAAATTTGCTGCTAAATCTTCACTTGTATTTTGTATTGTATATGTCGCAGTTACTGTATCTCCTTTTGCAGTTAATCCTTCTACATTCATTGTAGCTTTTAACTGATCTGTTTCATTAAGAGTTGCAGTTACTTTGTCTTGATCAGAAACTACTGGTTGTCCTACAAATTTTACAGTAAAGTTTGCTTGATTAGGTGTTGCATTAGCATCACCACTTATATTTAATGGCACTGCTTTAATTGCAGCATATCCTATTGCAACTAATATTACTGCAATTAGCAAAATTCCACCAACAACTATTTTACTATTCTTATTCATTACTAATCACCCCCAAAAACTTTTAAATATTATAGCTACCTACAATTTATTTATATACTTTTTCAACTTTTTTGTCAATAGTTATTTTTTTCTATTTACCTGATAAACACTATCAACTTTTCTAAGTTCGCGAATAATTTTATTTAAACTTTCCAAGCTATCAACTTCTACTGTTACTTCTGTTATAGCAATTCTTTCTTTTGTTGCTCTTGCATTTACACCTAAAAGTCTTGCTTTAGATGAATTTATTTTTTGAACAATATCTGCTAAAAGTCCATTCCTATCATTTGCATATACTTCTATTTCTACTGTATAAGTAACTTTTTCTTGATTATACCATTTTACATCTATTATTCTATTTTCTTCTTTTAATAATTCATTAACATTTACACAATCTTTTCTATGGACAGATACTCCTCTTCCTTTTGTAATATATCCTATTATTTCATCACCAGGAAGTGGATTACAACATTTAGAAAGTTTAACTAAACAATTATCTATACCTTTTACAATAATTCCAGAATCTGATGGTTTTGGTTGACTTTTTCTAGCAGTAGCTAGTTCTTCGATTTTTTCTTCGATTTTTGGCTCTTCTTTATGTTCTTTTCTATATTCTATTAACATTCTTGCAATTATTTTGGTAGCAGTTATAGCTCCAAAGCCTACCGCTGCATACATTTCGTCTAAATTTTTATATTTATATCTATCAAGCATTGGATTTATATATTCTGTTTTGAATATATCTTCATATAACATACCAATTCTTTTTAATTCTCTTTCTATTGACACTTTTCCTTTTTCGATATTTTCTTCTTTTTTCTCTTTTTTAAACCATGACATTATTTTATTTCTGGCAGATGTACTTTTTACAAATTTTAGCCAATCCATACTTGGTCCTTTTGAATTTTCTGATGTTATTATTTCTACAATATCACCATTTTTTATAGGTGTTATTATAGGAATCATCTTACTATTTATTTTTGCTCCTGTCATATGATTTCCTATTTCTGCATGTATACAATATGCAAAATCTATGGGAGTTGCCCCTTTTGGCAATACTTTTATTGCTCCTTTTGGCGTAAATACATAAACTTCATCTTCAAATAATTCTGTTTTTAGCGTTTCTAAAAATTGTTGTGGATCTTGCATTTCTTTTTGCCATTCTAGACTTTCTCTAAGCCATGCAAGTTTATCATCCTGAACTTTTACTGTTTTTTGTCCTTTTTTGCTTCCATAATTTGCTTCTTTATATGCCCAATGAGCAGCAATACCATATTCAGCAATTCTATGCATATCCCATGTTCTAATTTGAACTTCAAATGGTATTCCCTTTTCTCCTAGCAATGTTGTATGTATAGATTGATACATATTTGCTTTTGGAACTGCAATATAATCTTTAAATCTTCCTGGCATTGGTGTATACATTTCATGTACAATACCTAATGAAGCATAACAATCCTTTACTGAATTTACTATTATTCTTAATGCAAATAAGTCATATATTTGGTCTAGTGTCTTATTATCTCTTTGCATTTTTCTATATATACTATATAAG
>CAKPKI010000120.1 GCA_934167135.1 uncultured Clostridia bacterium | reverse complement strand
GGTGTAGGTTATAGAGCACAAAAACAAGGAAATAACTTAAACTTAACATTAGGATATTCTCATCCAGTAATCTTTGAAGCACCAGAAGGAATCGCTTTTGATGTTCCAAACCCAAATACTATAATAGTAAAAGGTATAGATAAAGAATTAGTTGGTCAAACAGCAGCTAATATTAGAACAAAAAGACCACCTGAAGTATATAGAGGTAAAGGTATTAAATATGCTGAAGAAGTTATTAGACGTAAAGTGGGAAAAACAGGTAAATAAAAGACTTGAGAAAGGAGTTTAAAATGGTTAATAAAACAAATAGAAAACTAAAAAGAGATAGAAGACATGCTAGAGTTAGAAATAAAGTATCTGGAACAGCAGAAAGACCAAGATTATGTGTATACAGAAGTAATACAAATTTATATGCACAAATTATTGATGATGTTGCAGGAAATACATTAGTATCTGCTTCAACATTAGATAAAGAAGTTAAAACTAAAAAATCTAATATAGCAGCAGCTAAAGAAGTTGGAGCTTTAATCGCAAAAAGAGCAGAAGCTAAGAAAATCAAAACTGTAGTATATGACCGTAGTGGATATATATACCATGGTGTTGTAAAAGAATTAGCAGAAGCCGCAAGAGAAGGAGGCTTAGAATTCTAATGGAAGAAAATAAAATGCCAGAATTAAAAGAAAAAGTAGTAGCTATTAATAGAGTTGCAAAAGTAGTAAAAGGTGGTAGAACATTTAGATTCAGTGCTGTTGTAGTTGTAGGAGACGGAGCAGGACATGTAGGAATTGGAAATGGTAAAGCTGCTGAAGTACCAGATGCAATCAAAAAAGCTATTCAAGAAGCTAAAAAGAATTTAGTAGAAGTTCCAATTGTAGGAACAACAGTACCTCATGAATTTATAGGAAAATTCGGTAGTGCAAAAGTTATGCTAAAACCAGCTGCTGTAGGTACAGGACTTATTACTGGAGGTAGTGTAAGACCTGTATTAGAGCTTGCAGGATATAAAGATGTACGTACAAAAGTTATTGGAACAAACAATCCAAGAAATGTTGTATATGCAACTATTGAAGGTTTAAAAAGTATGCAAACAATTGAACAGCAAAAAAGAGAAACAAAAAAGTTGAAGATATAATGTAAAACTAAAGGTTAATTAAAAATAAGGAGGTGCAAAAATGAAATTAGGAGAATTAAAACCATCTGTAGAAAAGAAAAGCAGAAAAAGACTTGGACGTGGTATAGGTTCTGGAAATGGAAAAACAGCAGGAAGAGGACATAAAGGACAAAAAGCAAGAAGTGGTGGTGGAGTAAGAAGAGGCTTCGAAGGAGGTCAAACACCATTATATAGAAGATTACCAAAAAGAGGATTCACAAATAGAAACTCTAAGAACTATACAGAAGTAACATTAACAATGCTAAACAAATCAAAAGCAACAGATGTAACAGCAGAAAGCTTAGTAGAAGAAGGAATAATCGGAAAAATAAATGACGGAATAGTAGTATTAGCAACAGGAACTTTAGAGAAAAAATTAAATGTTAAAGCTACAAAATTTACTGCAACTGCTAAGGAAAAAATCGAAGCCCTAGGCGGAAAGGCAGAGGTGATTTAGTTGTTTAAAACGATAAAAAACGCTTTAAAAACACCAGATGTAAGAAAAAGATTATTATATACATTAATACTTATTGTATTATTCAGATTGGGCTGTTATATAACAGTACCAGGTGTAAATATGATAACATTAAATGAAGCAATGAGTTCAAACAATGGCATTGCGGGATTTATAGATATAATATCAGGAGGAGCTTTCTCAAGATTCTCTGTGTTCGCAATGTCAGTAAGTCCTTATATTACAGCTTCAATTGTTGTTCAATTATTAGCAATGATAATTCCATCTTTAGAGAGAATTGCTAAAGAAGGTGGAGAAGAAGGCAAAAGAATAATGAACAGATGGACTAAAATTATAACAATAATTTTAGCACTAGTTGAAGCAATAGGAATCTACTTGTCTTATAGAAAAGCTGGAATATTTATAAATGAAGGTTGGTTAACAGGAATATTAGTAGTATCTTCATTAGTAGCAGGAACATCTTTATTAATGTGGCTTGGAGAACAAATTACAAGTAAAGGAATAGGAAATGGTATATCAATGATAATATTCATAGGAATAATATCTGGATTACCAAGTGCAGTAACAACTATATGGAACTTAATTGTAACATCATCAGGATTTAGTACAATTGGTTTAATAACTGCAATAGGAATTGTAATAGGAGCTATTATATTAATTGCAGGAGTTGTATTTGTGCAACAAGCTGAAAGAAGAGTACCAGTACAATATTCTAAAAAAGTTGTTGGAAGAAAAATGGTTGGTGCACAAAGCACATTTATACCATTAAAACTTGCAATGGCTGGAGTAATGCCAGTAATATTTGCATCATCATTCATGACATTTCCAGCAATGTTAATATCAATGTTTGCAGATACTCAAAATCTAACAGGATTTTGGAGTGGTGTTTACAAATTTTCTATTGCAACATCATCTTCAAGTGTTGGATGGGGATATTCATTAGCAAACGCAATAGTATATTTACTATTAATTGTTGGATTTACATTTTTCTATACTTATGCTACATTCAATCCAGCAGAAGTATCAAATAATATAAAGAAAAATGGTGGATTTATTCCAGGAATTAGAGCTGGAAAACCAACAACAGAATATTTATCATCTATAATAACAAAATTAACAGTGTTTGGAGGATTATTTTTAGCAATAATTGCTATAGTTCCAATGTTATTAAGATTTACAAGTCTAAATGTTTCATTTGGAGGAACTTCAATATTAATCGTTGTAGGTGTTGCACTTGAAACAGTACAACAATTAGAATCTCAATTAGTAATGAGACATTATAAAGGATTTTTGGAATAGAAAATGCACTTATCGAAAGATAAGTGTATTTTTTTTGAAAATAATTGACAAACTAAGGAAAATAGGCTAAAATGGAATTGCAAAAACACGAAAGAAAGCCTCTAAATAATAGAGGCAAATATTTTTTGGAAAAGAGAAAGGAAGAAAAACAATGAATATTATTATGTTAGGAGCTCAAGGAACAGGAAAAGGAACAGTAGCAGGATTAATAAGTGAGCAAACTGGATTACCACAAATATCTACAGGAGACATATTCAGAAAGAATATTAGTGAAAAAACAGAATTAGGAATAGAGGCTAATAAATATATATCAAAAGGAAATTTAGTACCAGATGAAATAACAGTCCCTATGGTAAAAGATAGATTAACATGGGAAGATTCAAAAAATGGTGTTATATTAGATGGATTTCCAAGAACAATAGAACAAGCAGAAAAACTAGATGAAATATTAAAAGAAAAAGGTGAAAAAATTGATTTAGTAATAAACCTAGTAACACCAAAAGAAGAGCTAATAGATAGAATGTTAACAAGAAGAGTATGTACCAATCCAGATTGTAAAACAACATATAATATTAAACTACATCCACCAATAAAAGAAGGAATTTGTGATAAATGTGGTTCTCCGCTAAAACAAAGAGCAGATGATTCAGATCCAGAAGCAATAAACAGAAGATTAGAAATATATGAAGAGAAAACAAGACCTTTAGTAGAATTTTATAACAAAAAAGGAGTGCTAAGAACTGAAACAGTAAGTATATCAATAAACAGAATGGGTAAAGATGTTGCAGAAGACATAGTAAAAGATTTAAAAAAATAAATATAGAAAATATTAAATCTCCAAAAAAAGAAGATGAAATATAGCTAAATGAAAGGAGAAAAAAATGGTAACAATAAAATCAAAAAAAGAAATTGAATTAATGAGAGAAGCAGGGCGAGTAACAGCATTAACACATAAAGCAATAGAAGAATCTATAAAACCAGGAATGACAACAGCAGATATAGATAGAATTGCAGAAGAAACAATGAAAAAATATGGTGCAGTATCAGCAGAAAAGGGATATGACCCAGGGATAAGAGGAGTACCCCCTTATCCAGCTGCAACATGTATATCAATAAATGATGAAGTAATACATGGAGTTCCATCAAAAAAGAGAGTAATAAAAGATGGAGATATTGTAAGTGTTGACTTAGTTGCACTAAAAAACGGTTATAATGGAGATGCGGCAAGAACTTTCTTAGTAGGTAATGTATCAGAAGAAGCAAAAAGACTAGTAGAAGTAACAAAACAAGCTTTTTTTGAAGGAATAAAATATGCCAAAAAAGGAAACAGAATAGGTGATGTATCACATGCAATAGGCGAATATGTGAAATCACAAGGATATTCTGTTGTAAGAGAATTTGAAGGGCATGGAATTGGAAAAGACATGCACGAGGAACCAGAAATTCCTAACTATGGAAGAGCTGGAAGAGGAATAAGACTTGAACCAGGTATGACTTTAGCGATAGAACCAATGGTAATACAAGGAAAACCAGACATTTGGGAATTAGAAGATGGATGGACAATAGTAACACAAGATGGAAGCTTAGCTGCACACTATGAAAATACAATTTTAATTACAGAAAATGAGCCGGAACTATTGACAATACTATAAAAATAGTATATAATGTATGAGTTAATACTAAAAAATGGAATATTATGGAAGATTTATACTTAAAAGTATATGTTTTCTTCATAAATAAAGC
>CAKPKI010000119.1 GCA_934167135.1 uncultured Clostridia bacterium | reverse complement strand
GAAGTTTTGATGAGGATTTACAACAAGAAATAAAATTTTTAATATTTAAAGTTTTAAGCAAAAATAGAAAAAAATAATGCTGATAAATATTGATATTATTTAATAGTAACCTAAAAGTAACTAGCTTACAAAAATGTGCCTACTTAACAAAAGATGTAAAATATATTATAATAACCTAATAAAAGGAGGGCATATTTTGGAAAAATTAGATTATTTAATCAAATATTTATTAAATGAAAATAAGAATATAAAAATAACGGAAATTCCTTATGATGATATTTCTAAAAAGAATTTATACCGAACTTTGTGCAATATCAGAGATCCGTTACCAATAAGCCAAGAGTATATACAATTGGAAAATGAATATTTACAAGAGGAAGTGAAAAAGAAAAATATAACATCAATAGAAAATATTAAGACTATAAGTGAAGTATTTCCACAAACAAATTTAAAACATAAAAATAAAATTTGTTTGTGGAAAGGTGATATAACAACATTAAAAATTGAAACGATAGTAAATGCAGCAAATTCTCAAGGATTAGGTTGTTTCCTTGCTTTACATAATTGCATCGATAATCAAGTTAATAGCAATGATGGGATTTCACTTAGGCTAGAATGTAATGAAATAATGAAACTAAAAAATTATCATTTAGAAACAGGTGAGGCTATTATTACAAATGGACACAATTTGCCATGCAAGTATATTATACATACTGTTGGACCGATCATCCATGACGGAGTAACAGAAAGGGAAGAAAAGCAACTAAAAAATTGTTATATAAATTCACTAGAACTTGCAAAAGAAAATAATATAAAAACAATAGCATTCCCTTGTATATCTACTGGAGAATTTAGATTTCCAAAAAAACTTGCATCTAAAATTGCAATAGAAACAATAAAAGAGTATTTAGATACAAACGAAAAATATTTTGAAAGAATAATATTTAATGTTTTTTCAGATGAAGATTATAAAATTTATTTGAATAATTTAGGAGAAATTTATGGAAGAATATAATTCAAGAATTATACAAGCAAAACAAGCAATTAAACAAGCAGATTATATTATAATTGGTGCAGGAGCAGGTTTATCAACGGCAGCAGGATTAGAATATAGTGGAGAGAATTTTCAAACTAATTATAAGGAGTTTATAGATAAATATAATTTTGAAAATTTATATTCAGCAACATTTTATCCATTTAAAAGTCAAGAAGAAAAATGGACATTCTGGGCAAAACTTATAAAATTAAATAGATTTAATAAACCATTAAAATTATATAAAGAATTATTAAATTTAGTGCAAAACAAAGATTATTTTATACTTACAACAAATGCAGATGGTCAATTTGAAATTGCAGGATTTAATGAAGAAAAAATATTTGCAGTTCAAGGAGATTATCAATATTTACAATGTGAAAATGCTTGTCATAATAAATTATATAACAATAGATATTTAGTAGAAAAGTGGTTACAAAATACAAAAGACTGCAAAATACCATCAAATTTGGTAATGAAATGTCCTATATGTGGTGGCAATATGGATATGAATTTAAGAAAAGATGCAAATTTTGTTCAAGATGAAAATTGGTATGCTATGTCACAAAGATATGATAATTTTTTAGATAAGACTAAAAATAAAAATGTGGTATTACTAGAAATTGGTGTTGGATTTAATACTCCTGGAATTATAAGATTTCCATTTGAACAAATGACAGCTAATAATGAACAAATAACACTTATAAGAATAAACAAAGATTATCCATTACCAATGTTAGAAATAAGAAATAAAACAATTTCGTTTGATGAAGAAACAAACAAAATAATAGAAGATTTAAAGGAGTAAATAAAAATGATAATAAATACAGGATGCAGAACAGATATACCAGCATTTTATTCAAAATGGTTAATGAATAGAATAAGAGAAGGATATGTATTAGTAAGAAATCCATATAACCCAACACAAGTAACTAAATATAGTTTATTGCCAAATGTAGTGGATTGTTTAGCGTTTTGTACTAAAAATCCAGAGCCTATGCTAAAATATTTAGATGAACTTGATATTTACAGACAATATTGGTTTGTAACAATTACGCCTTATGGAAAAGATATAGAACCTGTTGTACCAGATAAAGAAAAAGTGATAGAAAGTTTTAAGAAATTATCAAATCATATTGGAGTGGATTCTATTGGTTGGAGATATGATCCGATTTTCATAAATAAAGATTTTGATGTAGAAAAGCATATAAAGTGTTTTGAAAATATGGCTAATCAATTGAAAGGTTATACTCATAATTGTACTATTAGCTTTTTAGATTTATATGAAAAAGTAAAAAGAAATGCTCCAGATTTAAGACCTCCAACAAAAGAGGAACAAATACAGATAGCCAAAGCCTTTGCTCGAATAGGAAAAGAAAATAATATAGTAATTCATAGTTGTTGTGAAAAAAATTTTTTATCAGAATATGGATTAAAATGTAATGGATGTATGAGCCAGGAAATTGTTGAAAAATCAATAAATTGCAAGTTAGAGCCGCCTAAAAGAAAAAATTTAAGACAAGAATGTAATTGCCTTATGGGAAATGATATTGGTAGCTATAATACTTGTGGACATTTATGCAAGTATTGTTATGCAAATGCTAATAAAAGTTTGGTTATTGAAAATATAAAAAAGCATAATGAAAATTCTCCATTTTTAATTGGAAATAATGAAGTCGGAGATAAGATAACAGAAGCTAAACAGAAAAGTTGGATTGTAAGTAGAAATGAGCAGATTAGTTTTATTTAGACTAATATACAATAAATATGGCAGATAGGTTTATCTGCAGCAATTTTCCCTGAAAATTACGAAGAAAAGTAGCTAACAGGAAAAACGGAATTTTTGAAATAGATAAAAATTCCGTTTTTCCTGTTTAATAAATCCCTTTTTTAGTATAAAATATAGTTGTACAAAAAATATACGAAAGAAGGTGATTATCAAAAAAACTAAAGCTTTAAAAATCTTTAATTTTATAATAAAAGAATATCATATAAACGAAGAAATGAAAAGACTAAAACGCAAAAAAACTAAAAAAATTAAAATAAAAGGAGAAACAATAGCTAAAACGCTATTTATGTGCATGTTTACAAGTGAAAAAAGTTTTAATCAAATAATAGAAAAAATTCATAAAAGAAAAAAGTATAGAAAAATATATAGAAAAAACGAGCATATTCCGAAAATGCATGTATTTAGGGATGGAGTAGAAGAATTAGACCCCAAAGAACTAGAAAATATAAAAATAAAACAATAAGAAATTGGACAGAAGTAGTGGAGCATAAAAGTACAAAATTGAAAGTAGTAAAATATAAAGAAACATATAAAAAAGGAAAAGAAGAAAAAGAAGATATAATATATGTGGCAAGCACAGATTTAGGAATGAAAGAAGAAACAATAAACAAAATAATCCATGGAAGATGGGATATAGAAAATGAAGGATTTAATGAGTTAAAAAATCAATGTCAAATGAAGCATTGCTATATGAGTAAAGCTCGAGCAATAGATGTAATAATACAAATGATGATAATAAGTTATAACTTATGGGAATTATACATATACGGACATTTACATGATTTTAAAAAACTAGGAATGACTAAAATAGGATATATAGAAAATGTAGTAGAATCAATAGAACAAGCCAAAAGAGAAGAAATAATATTTTCAAGTGCATAAAATCAAAGAAACCATATTTCTGTTATGTAAACACACAAAGGTGTGCTACAGGTATTTCTTTGGCCCAAAAAACAGTTAATAAAGAAAAAAATACAAATGAAATAAAAGAATATTTGCTAACTGTAGTTTTATCAATATCTACAGAAGTTCAGGGAAAATTGCTGGCAATTTATTAAAATTATTGACAAAATGACATATTTCATGATATTATGAATATAATAATTAAGAACAATGTTGTTTTTAATAAATGTGTTTGTCGCCGCCTCTTTGGCGAGTTATAAATGAGAGAGTGAATAAATGTGTTTGTCGCCGCCTCTTTGAGCGACTAACAAATTAGAGAGTGTATAAATTTTCGAGGCTTACCAGAGATGGTAAGCCTTTGATAATATAAGGAGAAATAGTTATGCAAATAGATGTAGGATATTTTTATTTTATAAAAGATTCATTTTTTGATATTATGAATGATCCAGAATTGATGAAAAATAAAGAAAGTGGAAATAAAAGGCCTTGTTATTATTGTATTAAGAGTAAAAAATATGATAATATTATATGGTTTATTCCTGTTAGCACAAAAATAGAAAAATATAAGAAAGTATATGATAGCAAAATTCAAAAACAAATAAAATTAGGTAAAAATCCATCCGTTGATACTATTGTGTTTGGCGATATTGCAAATACATACAGTGCATTTTTAATACAAAATATGTTCCCAGTAACATTGGATTACATAGAAAGTCAATATATAAAAAACAAAGTTCCTATAAAAGTATCTAATCAATTACAAACAGAGATAATATATAAATCTAATAAAGTTTTAAATTTATATAACCATGGGATGAAAAATATTGTTTTTCCTAATATTGATAGAATCTTAGAAAAACTATTACAATAGTAGAATATTTATATACTTAAAATTTAATTATATAAATAAATACCGCCGCCTACTAGGAGGCAAAGAATAAAATACCCTAGATAATCGATTAATC
>CAKPKI010000118.1 GCA_934167135.1 uncultured Clostridia bacterium | reverse complement strand
CAGCATATAGTGTAGGTGAAGCTAGACCATCAAGAGGACCAGGAAGAAGAGAAGTAGGACATGGTGCACTAGCAGAAAAAGCATTAGTTCCAGTACTTCCTTCAAAAGAAGAATTTCCATATGCTATAAGAGTTGTATCAGAAATATTATCTTCAAATGGTTCAACATCACAAGCAAGTATTTGTGGAAGTACACTATCATTAATGGATGCAGGTGTTCCAATAAAAAGACCAGTTGCTGGTATTTCGACAGGACTTGTAACAAATCCAGAAAATCCAGATGATTATGTAATGTTAACAGACATTCAAGGACTTGAAGACTTTTTTGGAGATATGGATTTCAAAGTTGGTGGAACAGAAAAAGGTATTACAGCTATACAAGTTGATATTAAAGTAGATGGATTATCATATAAGATAATTGAAGAAGCTTTTGCTAGAACTAGAAAAGCAAGACAATATATTTTAGATGATATTATGAAACCAGTTATTTCTGAACCAAGAGAAGAAATTTCTAAATATGCACCACAAATAGTTACAACTCAAATTAAGGTTGAAAAAATAAAAGATGTTATCGGAAAAGGTGGAGAAACTATTAATAAAATAATTGATGCGACAGGTGTAAAAATCGACATTGAAGAAGATGGACAAGTTATGATATATTCTCCAGACCAAGATAAAGCATATCAAGCTTTAGACATGATTGAAGACATTGTTAGAGAATTTGAAGTTGGACAAATTTATTATGGAACTGTTACTAGAACTACTTCATTTGGAGCATTTGTTGATATTGGCGGAGGAAAAGAAGGTTTAGTTCATATTTCTAAAATAGCAAAAGAAAGAGTTAATAAAGTTGAAGATTATGTTAAACCGGGAGACAAAGTTCCTGTAAAAGTTATTGGAATTGATGATCAAGGTAAAATTAATCTTACTATGAAAGATTTAGTTGATTTAAGCCAAGAAAAAATCTTAGAAGAAGAAATTAAAGATGATAATAAAGAAGAATAAAAATTAGAGCTTTAATAGAAAGTACATATATTCATTTGAATATGTGTACTTTTTTTGGCGTATATGATAAAATGCATATAATTATAAAAACAGCATTATGAGTTATGAAAGGAATGAAAGCAAGCATGGCAAATGAAGTAAAATGGACAGAAGAGCAAAAACAGGCAATATATGAAAAAGGAAGCAATATACTAGTTGCAGCAGCAGCAGGAAGCGGAAAAACAGCAGTATTAGTAGAAAGAATAATAAACAAAATAGTCGTAACATGTACAAATGCGGCAGCATCAGAAATGAGAGAAAGAGTATTAAATGCAATAGATAAAAAAATAGATGAAGAACCAGAAAACGAAAAATTACAAAAGCAAATAACTTTATTAAATAGAGCAAGTATATGTACAATAGACTCATTTTGTTTAGATGTTGTAAAAAACAATTTCTTCGAAATAGATATAGGTCAAAACTTTAGAATAGGAGACACTACAGAAATAGAAATATTAAAACAAGATGTATTAGAAGACTTATTTGAAGAAAAATATGAAGCAGAAGATGAAGATTTTACAAAATTAATAAATACATATACAAGTTACAAAGATGATACACCATTAAAAGAACTAATTTTAAAAATTTACACATATATTCAAAGCAATCCATTCCCAAAAAAATGGTTAAAAGAAAAAATAGAAATGTTTAATTTGTCAGAAAATCTAGAAGAAGATTTTTCGCAAACAATCTGGGGAGAACTGTTGTTAAAACAAGTAAGAGAAATAGTAGAAGATTCAGAATTAAAACTTGATGCAGAAAGACAAAATCTAGCAAAATATCCTGAATTACAAAAATACTTTCTAATCATAAATGATGATATAGAACAATTACAAATGCTAAAAATAAATTTGGACTCATGGAATAAAGCATATGAAATAGCATCAAACATAAAATTTAAAACTTGGGCAACAGACAAGAAAATAACATTAGAAGCAAAAGATGATGCAAAAGCAACAAGAGATATAGTAAAAGCAAATTTAAAAAAAGTAACTGAAAAAATCTTAATATTTAATTCAAAAGAGGCAAATGAAGATATAAATGATATGTATGAAGTTTTGAAGAAACTAGGAAATATAATTATAGAATTTGGGCAAATGTTTGAAAAAAGAAAAAAAGACAAAAATATTGTGGACTTTAGTGATGTTGAACATTTTGCATTACAAATTTTATTAAATAAAGATGGTATACCATCTGAAATAGCCAAGAAATATCAACAAAAATATGAAGAGATTGCAATTGACGAATACCAAGACAGTAATTTAGTACAAGAATATATATTGAATTCAATTTCAAGAGGAAACAATATTTTCATGGTAGGAGATGTAAAGCAAAGCATTTATAAATTCAGACAAGCAAGACCAGACTTGTTTTTGGAAAAATATAAAACATATCAAATAAAAAGCAATCAAAAAGATGGAGATAACCTAAAAATTCAATTATTTAAAAACTTCAGAAGTAGAAAAGAAGTGCTAGACTTTTCGAATAAAATATTTGCAAGCATAATGAGTGAAGAATTAGGAGAATTAAACTATACAAAAGAAGAATATTTAAACTTAGGTGCGAACTATGAAGATACAAATCAAGATTTAAAAGCAGAAATAGATATATTGCTTACAGATGATACAGACGAAGAAGATTTATCGGCAGAGCAAAAGGCTAGTGCAACTACATCAACCTGGAAAGAAACAAATGAAGAGGAAAATGATTTAGAAGAAGAAATAGAAAGAGTAGAGAATATAGAATTAGAAGCAAAATTTGTGGCAAATAGAATTAAAGAACTAGTAGAAAACAAATTTCAAATATATGATGCAAAAAAACAGGAAAAAAGAGATATAAAATATAAAGACATAGTAGTTTTATTAAGATCAACAAAAGATCCTGCACCAATATTTGAAAAAGAAATTTTAAATTTGGGAATGCCAGTATTTAGTGACTCATCAGCAGAATATTTAGAAAGCATAGAAATTCAGACAATAATGAGCTTATTAAAAATTATAGATAACCCATTACAAGAAATTCCATTAGTAGCTGCAATGAGGTCAATGATTGGAGGATTTACAGACAATGATTTAGTAGAAATTAGACTAAGTGATAAATACGACAATTTTTACAATACTATTTTAAAATCAAAGCAAAGTGTAAGCAATCCATTACGAGCAAAAATAGACCAATTTTTAAATAATTTAGAAATGTGGAGAAAAGAACAAGAATATTTAAGCTTAGATGAATTGATCTGGAAAATATATAATGACACAGGATATTATAATTATGTAGGTTTAATGACAAATGGAGAATTACGACAAGCAAATTTAAAAATGTTATTTGAAAGAGCAAAACAATGTGAAAGCATAAGTTTTAAAGGATTATTTAACTTTATAAATTACATAGAAAAAATAAAAACAAGCAGTAAAGACATGGATTCTGCTAAAATAATAGGCGAAAATGATGATGTAATAAGAATAATGAGTATTCATAAGAGTAAAGGACTTGAATTTCCAGTAGTATTTTTGTCAGGAATAGGAAAGCAATTTAACATGCAAGACCTTAATAATAAAATTTTACTACATCCAGAAATAGGAATAGGGGTAAAATATATAGACTATGATATGCAAATAGAATATGATACTTTATCAAAACAAGCTATGAGAAATCAAATAATGTTAGAAACTTTGTCAGAAGAGATGAGAGTATTATATGTTGCATTAACAAGAGCAAAAGAAAAATTGATTATTACAGGATATTCAACTACTGATAAACAAAATGGAGTACATGATATATGTGACAAATATAGTGAACTAAATTCTATCTTATTAAAAAAATGTAAAACATATTTAGATTGGGTGGAACTTGTATACATGTACAATCAAGATGAAATGAAAGAACTTTCTAGTATAAATGTATATGCTAAAAAAGAAGTGCTAAAAATTTGTAAAACAGAAGAAGCGGAAAAGGAGAATACAGAAAAACAAATTTTAGATAAAATATCAAAAGTCAAAATAGATGACGAAGAAAAAAATAAGATATCAAAAATCTTAGAATACCAGTATAAATACCAAGATTCAACAACAATACCAACCAAAACATCTGTAACAGAACTTAAAATGATGCAGAATGAATATGCTGTGAGCAGAAAATTCGCGTTCTCAAATGCGCCAGCAGAAGCTGAAGCGGAAAATTCATGTTCTCAAATGTTACCAAAATTTTTGCAAGAAGATACTGAAACTAAAATTACTAATGCTCAAAAGGGTACTTTGATTCATTTATGCATGCAAAAACTTGATACACAAAATAAAAATTACACATATGGTCAAATTAAAGATTTAGTACAAGATTTAGAAAATAAAAAAATAATAACACATAAAGAGGCAGAAGCAATTAATATTAATAAAGTTTATCAATTTACCAAATCTAAGATATGGGAAGAAATGATCCATGCCCTTGTGGTTTACAGAGAAAAAGCATTTTATATTAATATACCAGCTAAAGAAGTTTTTGATAAAGAACTTGAAGAAAAGATTTTGGTTCAAGGTGTTATAGACCTGTATTATATTAACGAGCAAAAAGAGCTTATATTAGTTGATTTTAAAACAGATTATGTTGAAGATAGAAATGAACAAATTTTAGTTGATAAATATAATATTCAATTGGAATTATATAAAAGAGCATTAGAAGATGCTTTACAAAGAAAAGTAGATAAAGTGTATAT
>CAKPKI010000117.1 GCA_934167135.1 uncultured Clostridia bacterium | reverse complement strand
AGTTATACCTGCAAAAGACATTGCAATAGTATCAGGGCTTAAAGAACTATAAGATGTATCTAATGCTGCCGTAAATTGTATAAAATGTTCATTTGTTTCTTTTTTAATTTTATATTTTACATTTAACTGTATAACTTCTGCTTCGTTTTGATTTTTTAAATATTGTTTTGCCTCTTCTTTCGTTATACAATGTTTTCTTCTATCAAAATTAAGAAAAACAAGCCCTGTTGACTTGCCTCGTAAACCTTTTATTTTATTTTTCCATAGTTTTGTACCTACAGGAACAGAATCAATAATCTTCTTTTTCTTTTCTGGTGTTAAACTTTTATTATGGTCAAAAGTAAAATACCACCAAGTCCAATCGTCCGTTTGAGGTTGATTTAACATTTCAAGCAATTCAAGTGGAGCATCATTTTTATATTTATCTATTGGCCTTGCATGATTAACAAATTGTGAATAACATTCTTTGTTTGGATCATCTGGATTCATTGTACATAACCTGTAGTCTGCTCTCATAAATGCTTCTCTAACAAATTCCATATCTGCTATGTTGAACTCGTCTATAAATAATCCATAACATTGGCCACCTAATGCTTTCTTCCATCTTGCTTTGTTGTCATATCCTAAAACATAAATAATTTTATTGCCTTTTGGTGTATGATAAACAATATGAGGTAGTTTGATATTTTTTGCACCATTTGAGTGATATTCTATCGCTCCACCTTTCTCATAATCTCCAAATATATCTATCAAGCCATGGTCTGAATTAATTATGTTTTTTTCTATTGTTCCTAAGTCTAATCCAGCAATAATGCTTGGTTTTGAAGAATTATCATTTGCAACCTTAAACATAAACTTTGGAATACCAACTGTTGTTTTTCCTGCAAATGTTGTTCCTTCCAGAAATTCTGTACTTGCATCATATTTTAAAAAGTCAATATATTTTTCTGATAGTGGAAATGCTTCATCTTCATTCATTTGCACCACCACCTAATTGCCTATTTATACTTTCTAATAATGGATTGGTTGCAACAACATTTAAATTTACTGTTTTATCCTCACCATCATTTATCTTATTTAAACTTTCTATACATTTTCTTTTTGCTTCTTGAACCCTTGTAAGTCCCTCTTCTATTCTTTGAATTAAATTTATTGTCGGTTCTGCTTCAGTTATTGTTTCTGTTTCCGACTTACTATTTTTCTTTCTTATAAAATCTATTGTCATATCTTTTTGTTCATTTAATTTTTTTATTCGTTTTAACATTCTTTTTTCTCTAATAGTAAGAATCTTATATTCTTCCATCAATAACTGCTCTACATCATCCACTTGATAATTTTCATATAAATCCAATTCGTCTTCATCTAATACATCTTTATATATGTTTTCATATTCTCCTGTAGTAACAGCATTTTTATTTCCTATTTCTGCACCTGTTCCACCTTTGTTTCCTAGTGCATTTTTATTTCCCATTTGTGCTTTGCTTTTTGTCCTGGTTAATTTATATTTATATACTATACTTCGTAATTCTGCTTGTGTAATGTTGTATTTTTGCTTTATGTCATTGTATTTCATACCTTGTAAATAATCATTTTTTATTTGTTCAATTTTTGCTTCTGTCAATACAAATCACCCACCTCCATTACTTTTCTAGGATTGCTTTTTCTCCAGTTAGGTTTTCCCATCTTTTTATTATTACATCACAATATTTAGGGTCAAGTTCCATTGTATAGCACCTTCTTTGTGTTTGTTCTGCTGCTATCAATGTCGAACCGCTTCCACCAAATAAATCAAGTATTAAATCATTTTCTTTACTTGAATTTTTAATTAGATATACTAACAAATCAACAGGTTTCATAGTTGGATGTTCTGCATTTCTTGAAGGCTTGTCAAATTCTAAAACTGTACTTTGTTTTCTATTATCTACAAAATAATGTCCTGATCCTGGTTTCCATCCGTATAAAATAGGTTCGTGTCTCCATTGATAATCTTGTCTACCCATAACAAACGTATTCTTTACCCATACCAAACATTGTGCTAATTTAAAACCACACGATTTAAAAGCATTTCTAAAGTTTAATCCTTCTGTATCTGCATGAAATACATAAGCTGAACCTCCATATTTTATTGAATCAAACATATTTTTAAATGAGTCTAATAGAAAATTATAAAATTCTGTTTCACTCATATTGTCATTTTCAATTTTTAATGCTTCTGATGTTTTTCCTTCATAATCCACATTGTATGGTGGATCAGTAAGAAGCATATCCGCTTCTTGGCTATTCATAAGGTGTATAACATCTTCTTTTTGTGTACTATCACCGCACATCAACCTATTTTTACCTAATATCCAAACATCGCCTCTTTTTGAAATTGGTTCTTCAATTTCATTTAATGCCTGGTCTAAATCAAAATCATCTTCTTTTGACCCTGTTATGTCTTTTAGTATTTCGTCAACTTCATCAAAACTAAAACCTGTGATATCCATATCAATATCCGTTTGCTTTAATTCTGCAAGCAATTCTTCAAGTTTATCATTATCCCAATCGCCACTAATCTTATTTAATGCAATATTTAGTGCCTTTTCTTTTTTTTGTTCTAAATCAACAACAACACATTCAACTTCAGTATAACCTAGTTCTTTCAATACTTTTAATCTTTGATGGCCACCTATAACTGTCATATTTGAATTAACTATTACAGGTGCTACATACCCAAATTCAGTAATGCTTTTCTTTATTTTTTGATACTCTTCGTCTTCTGGTTTTAAATCTTTTCTTGGATTGTATTCCGCTGGTTTTAGACTTTCTATTTTTATTTTTTGAATATTCATTTTCATACTCCTTAGAACAACTGTTTTCATATCTGCAACATTTGCACTTTCTTAACATACATCTTCCCAAATCCATAGATTTACCTCTTTTGTAATTTTTGGTTGCGGACATAGGATTCGAACCTCGTCTAGGAGTTATGAGCCCCTTGTGCTTCCATTGCACCATCTCCGCAATATAAAAAAGCCACCGTTTCTGGTGACTTCTCGAAAGGAAAAAATATGAACAACTAAAGGCATTGTATTACAGTAATACCAATTATAATTATAACAGATTGTTTTTTGCCATTCTACGGACAAAATATGTAAATTTTATAGACAAAATTAAGACATTTTGTTTTTATTGTATTCTTTTTGCATAATTCTTATTGATCTATCAATAGTTTTTTGTATAGCACCATATCCTCTGTCTTTTTTAGTTGCAATCTCTTCAATACTCATCATTTGATAATATCTCATATCAATAATGTCTTGGTTGTACTTTTTTAGAGTTTTTACTAAATCTTCTACAACTTTTATTTTGTTTTCAGTCTTTTCAATATACCTTTCTTTTTTTCTAATTTTGTCTTCCCTATTTATAATTTCCTCTTCTATATTTGAAGCAGTATAACCCTTAGGCTTTGGCATACCATCTAAATTTGCACTTTTTAAGTCTCCAATTTCATTTTGCAAGTCTTTTATTTCTCCTTGTACTATTGTTATACTTGCTTTAATAGAATTATAATTTTCTAATACTTCCTGCACATTCATCTTTTGCACCTCCTAAAACTTAAATATAGCAAATGTAAGCATTATGCTAACAACTATTTCAATTAAATTCATAAATCTATTTTTGTTATCTTTATATTTGTTATTCATTTCATCAACAATTTTTGAAACTGCATAGAACCCCATAAAAAACACAAAAATTGCTTTAATTATAGCCATATTTAACACCTCCTACTCATTAGTTATTCGAGTTTGTTTTTTATTTTGGGAAAGAAAGGATGTCTCCTTTACTTTCCTTTTGAAGTATATTTATTTCTTCTGGTTTTACTCTATGAATTATAACTTCCACATCCTTGTTGCTATTTATTAATTGAACTTCATATATATTTGCATCTTGATGTTTCATCATATTTAATACAATTCCTTTTCTCCCTCTAATTTCTACTTCCACATTTAACACCTCTTTTCAAAATATTCTCTAATTTCTTGTTTTGTCATATCACTAAACATTAGTGTTTTTGACATAAATTCCTCTGCCATAGCATCTATAATTTTATTTTGTTTCTGCAACATACCTTTGTATGTTTTGTATTTTTGTCTATCTTTTTTCATATATATACATTTAGAACATATTTGTGTTGCATAACCTTTATAAAAATCGTCATTTTCTATATTATTCATGTTTACTTTTCCTCCACTTCAACATAAGAAAAATTATAATGTTTTGCAATTAAATATGATGTATAGCCATCAATTAAATTATTTTGATTATCTACAATAATTGGAACTTCAAAATTTTGATTCGTATCAAAATATGTATATCTTCTATTAAGCTTATCCTTATTTGGTGCTTTGAATTTTTTAGGTATTTTTATATCTGATATTTTTATTATTTTTTTCTTTTTATTAATATGTTTTAATAAATCATTTATCATATTGTCTTGTATTTCAATATGTTCTTCTTGTAGATCCGCTATCGCATCTTTTCCTTTTATCAATTTTGCATTACAATATTCCATTACTGCAATATTTCCCCATAACAAAGCAACTATTATCCAAACAAATTCTTTTTCAACAATTGCCATAATTATTTCAAAAATAACCATTAAAATATAAAAAGCTATCATTCTTTTATTTCTTTTATCTAATTTAGTCATTTCTTTCCAAGTTTTATTATCCATTATTTTTATTCCTCCTTTAATAATTCTTTCAAAGTTCCAATTTTCAACGAAATATCATCGCACATCTCTCCATCAAACTCTCCATCCTGCCATTCTGCATGTTCTCTACC
>CAKPKI010000116.1 GCA_934167135.1 uncultured Clostridia bacterium | reverse complement strand
TAATCTAATAAAATTACATGTCCTGACTGTTCTCCACCTAAGTTGTAGCCATTTTTTAGCATTTCCTCCAAAACATATCTGTCTCCAACTTTAGTCTGAATAAAATTCAAGCCTTCTTTTTCCGCATATTTATTTAATCCTAAATTACTCATAACTGTAGCAACAACAGTATCTTTAGCAAGTTTTCCTTGTTTCTTTAAATAATTAGAAATTATAGCTAATAATTTATCTCCATCAATTTCTTCACCATTTTCATCAACAGCAAGACATCAGTCACCATCACCATCATAAGCTATACCAAGGCTCATGTTATTTTTTACAACATATTCTTTTAACATTTCTAAATGTGTTGAACCACATCCATCATTAATATTTATTCCATTAGGTTTATTATTTATTATTACATGATTTATTCCTAATACTGAAAATACCTTTTCTGCAACTTTATATGTTGCACCATTTGCAGTATCTATAACAACTTTAAAATCTGGTCTATTAAATTTTGCTATATTGTCATCAAAATTTTTTCTAAAGAAATATACATATTCCTCTAATAAATCTGTTCTTATTTCTGAAACACCTATTTTTTCACTTACTGCTGTTAGTTCATCAAGTTTTCCAGAATCCATTACTTCTTCTATCTCTTCTTCTATTTCATCTGGAATTTTCATTCCTTTATTACTAAAATATTTTATTCCATTAAATTCAAATGTGTTGTGCGATGCTGATATTACAACACTTGCATCTGCTTGAAGTTTTCTTGTTAGATATGCAACTCCTGGTGTTGGAATAACTTCTAATAATTTTACATTTGCACCATAGCTTAAAAAGCCTGCTACCATAGCACTTTCAATTAAAGTTCCAGAAAGACGAGTATCTCTTCCTATTAATATTGTTGGAGCTTTATTCGTATGTTTTGATAAAACATATGCACCAGCTTTTGCAACTTTATATACTAGTTCAGGTGATAATTCAGTATTTGCAATTCTACGAATTCCATCTGTTCCAAAATATTTTCTCATTTACATTCACAATCCTTTCAAAATTAATCAGCTAGTTTATTTATTAAACTATAATATTCTGTCATTCTATTTAGATTATTAAATTGTATTTTGTCATCTTTAATAGTCCATGCATCAGAATTCTTTTTTAAGAATTCTGATATTTTAGATATTTGATTCATTTTTTCTGTTAACTTACTTTTTTCATCTTTTATTTTTTCTTCTAATAAATTATATTGCTTCTTCATTGCATCACTTGTCATAATTGTATTATATAAATTTGTATAATAGTCTTTTCTCTTAGTGATATTTCTTTTATTTATGTTTTCTGCAATTTTTTCTTCTGTTAATAATTCTTCTAATTCTTTTGTTGCATTTTGATTTTTCTCTTTATACTCATCAATAATAGATTCAACTTCTTTTAAATCTTTGTCTTGCATATTTTGAGCAGAAAAAATATTGTTTGGGTTTATATTTGTATTCATTTCATTTATTTCTACATATATATTCTTTAATTCTGATATATATTCTTTAATTGCTTTTTCAACTATAGCATAGTTTTTTTCTGTTTTTATATCTAAATCTATGTTTTCGGTTGTAATATCTGCTTGAAGTATTTTGTTTGTTTCTTCTGTTAATAGTTTTGTTTGTTTTTTTCCAAACCCATTAAATAAATAACTTCCTCCAACTAGACATATTATCAATAAAATTACTATTAATATTGAAGCAATTACTCTTTTATTTTCCATTTTTCTTTTCCTTTCGTACATGGTGCAAAATACATACACCTAAAATTCTATTTTCTTTGCAATCCAATCTTCAAGTTCATCTATTTTGACTCTAACTTGTTCCATTGTATCTCTAGCTCTTATTGTTACAGCATTATCTTCTAATGTGTCAAAATCAACAGTTACACAATAAGGTGTTCCTCTTTCATCTTCTCTTCTATAACGTTTTCCAATTGACCCTGTTTCATCATATTCACACATAAAATTCTTTGATAATTGTGTATATACTTCTTCTGCTTTTTCTGATAATTTCTTTGATAGCGGAAGTACTGCTACTTTGTATGGTGCTAATGCGGGATGTAGATGTAATACAGTTCTTGTATCTCCTTCTGCAATTTCTTCTTCATCATAAGCATTACATAGAAATGCTAATGCAACTCTATCTGCTCCTAATGATGGTTCTATACAATATGGTACATATCTTTCGTTTGTTTCTGGGTCTAAATATGAAAAATCTTCTTTTGAAACATTCATATGGTTTGTTAAGTCATAATCTGTTCTATCTGCAATTCCCCATAATTCTCCCCATCCGAATGGAAATGCATATTCTATATCTGTTGTTGCTTTACTATAAAATACTAATTCTTCTGCACTATGGTCTCTTAAACGGATATTTTCTTTTTTCATTCCTAACCCTAATAACCAATCTTCACAGAATTTTTTCCAATATTCATGCCATTTTAAGTCCGTTCCTGGTTTGCAGAAAAATTCAAGTTCCATTTGTTCAAATTCTCTTGTTCTAAATGTAAAGTTTCCTGGTGTTATTTCATTTCTAAATGCTTTTCCTACTTGTGCAATTCCCATTGGTAGTTTTTTTCTTGTTGTTCTCATTACATTTTTGAAGTTTACAAATATTCCTTGTGCTGTTTCTGGTCTTAAATATATTTCTGCTTTTGCATCTTCTGTTACACCTTGGAATGTTTTAAACATTAAATTGAATTTACGAATTGATGTGAAATTGTGTTTTCCACATGTTGGACATGGTATATTGTTATCATCTAAGAATTTTACCATCTCTTCATCTGACATTCCATCTGCTATCATGTCTTTTCCTTGTTCATGTGCCCATTCTTCTATTAATTTATCTGCTCTATGTCTTGTTTTACATTCTTTACAATCTATTAATGGGTCTGAAAATCCACCAACATGTCCTGATGCTACCCAAGTTTGTGGATTCATCAATATTGCTGCATCTAAGCCAACATTATATTTGCTTTCCTGTATAAATTTCTTTCTCCATAGTTTTTTTACATTATTTTTTAATTCTACTCCTAGAGGTCCATAATCCCATGTATTCGCTAAACCTCCATAAATTTCTGAACCTGGATATATGTATCCTCTTGCTTTACATAGATTTACTATTGTTTCCATTGATTTTACCATTTATTTTTCCTCCTTTTGATTTTATGCTAAAAAACTTTCATTCCTAGCAATAAAAAATATTGCTAGGGACGAAAGTTGTATTCCGCGGTTCCACCCTAGTTCTTAAAATTTAAAATTTTAAGCACCTTAATTCATATTACTCAAAAGCTCCCCTTATGTTTTGCATTACTAGTATTCCACCATCACTAGCTCTCTATTAATACTTTTTACATAATTTTTCTTTATCATCGTAACTCTTCAATTTCCCACATTATATTCCTTTATTATTTAGTTGTCAATAAATTTTTCAAAAAACAACTAGCATTTTATGAAAATATATGTTATAATTTTTTCTGTAAATAATTTATCACACTTGTCTTTAACAAGTTGTGGTTGCAACCTTTAACTTTTTATTAAATATAGGAGGACTTAGCAATGAAAGACTTTATTCGGTTAACTTACTTAGAAAAAGGGAAAGAATATCCAGGAAAAATCAATCGTGCAGAATTTATTAATCAGATGGAACACATGGTAAAATGGTTTCCTAATTGTAACGAGAATGCAATCACATTATGTGAATTGCTTCCAACGATTGATACCATAACTATCAACAAGGATATAATAGACACCCAAGAGGTGCCATTTATCCAGTATACTAACATTACCGATAAAACGCCTCGGTGTTTAAAATTTAGAAGAACCTATAAAATCATATGGGACTTCTTTATGCACCAATGTGAACTTGCGAAAAAGAATAATTAAGTCTTGGGAGGGATTATCTATTAGATAATCCCTCTTTTTGTTTTATATGTAATTTTTTTTAAATATTATTATAAAAATACTTCTTATTTTATACTTTATAAGTCTTCTTCCTTGATTAGAGGAATAATATCTATGCCTGGTCCTTCATAAGGGTGGGCTTCTCTATTACATGTCTTGTTTTAGTTGTAGCACTGATACACACTCCACGTGTGTCGCTGGTCGCCATTGATTCGTCAAATTAAGGTTAATCGTTGACTATGAACATGTCAGATACCATTATTCATCTCTACTTTAACTCTTACTTTTGTTTCCAGATTTTTCCTTAGTTTTCCATTTTCTTGCTTATTAAATGAAACAAATTTCTGAAAGCTCTCAAAATTCAAAATGAGATTGTCCTCTTCTAACAATGTGTTCATTATCCCATCATTACAAGATTGGAAATTATCTTCTGTACCATTTTTTATTATAAAACGAATTACATAAGGATTACAATTTCCATCCTTATCTTTTTCGCCTATAATAACTTTGTATATTAATGCCTCAAAAACATCTTTATCAAAACATTCATCATTTGCATCTTTACTTTAAAAAAACTGGCTTATCTTTTTGAAACCATCATCAAATGATCTTTCATCTTGTAATTGACATTCAAGTCTTTCAATTTCTTCATCTGCTTTTTTTAATTTTTTATTAATTTCAATCTTTTTGTTTTTAAATATTTCTTTGTCTATTGTACCATCAATCATTAAATTTAGCAATGAGTCTAGTTTAGTTTCAGCAATTTTCCCTGAACTTCTGTAGATATTGATAAAACTACAGTTAGCAAATATTCTTTTATTTCATTTTTGGCTTGTTATCATCATTTGTATTATTACATCTATTGCTCGAGTTTTACTCATATAGCAATACTTCATTTGACATTGATTTTTTAACTCATTAAATCCTTCATTTTCTATATCCCATCTTCCATGGATTATTTTGTTTA
>CAKPKI010000115.1 GCA_934167135.1 uncultured Clostridia bacterium | reverse complement strand
AAACAAAAATAAATGCAAAAGATATGTATTGTAACATAAAAATAAAATTAGAAGACAAAGAAATAAAAACAAAAGCAGTAAGGATAATAATATCAAGTGCAATAGGAGCAATATATGCAATAGCAACATATATAACAGAAATTTCAATATATACATCAATAATAACAAAAATAATCTTATCAATAATAATGGTATATGTAGGATTTAATCCACAAAATATGAAAAATATGTGGAAACAAGTATTAATATTTTATTTAACATCATTTATATTTGGAGGAGTTGCACTATATTTAATATATTTTATAAAGCCACAAGATGTTTTTATAAAAAATGGGATATTTGTTGGAGAATATGTATTAAAAGCAATTTTTTTAGGAGGAATTATAGCATACATAGTAATTAAAATATCTATCAAAATAATAAAAACAAAAATAAATGCAAAAGATATGTATTGTAACATAAAAATAAAATTAGAAGACAAAGAAATAAAAACAAAAGCAATGATAGATACAGGAAATTTAGCAAAAGAGCCAATAACAAACACACCAGTAGTAATTGTAGAAAGTAGTTTATTAGAAGAAATATTACCTAAAAATATATTAAACAACATAGATAATATATTAGCTGGAAAAATAGAAAATATAGAACAAAATTACATATCAAGATTAAGATGTATACCATTTTCATCATTAGGAAAACAAAATGGAATGATGTTAGGAATAAAGGCTGATGAAATATTAATAGAAAAAGAAGAAGAAAGAAAAATTTCTAGAAATATTATTATAGGAATATATGATAAATCATTAACAAAAAGAGGAGAATATAGAGCATTAGTAGGTCTTGAATTAATTTGAAATACCATGTAAAAAATAATCGCAAAATAGCGATTATTTCTTTTTTTCTACAATAAGAAAGGACAGTCTTTGCATAAAAAAAGATATAAAATATAAAAAAGTGAGGTGATAAAAAGAGGTTTATAGATTTTACCAATAAAAATCTAAATATATGCAAGGAATGAGTGATAATATGAATTTGATAGAATTTATAAAAAAGAGTATAGACTCAATATGTACAAAATATATAGAAGGTAATATTAAAGAAGAAATATTACCAATATTTTATGTAGCTGGAAGTCAAACATTACCGCCACCATTATCAGCTGAAGAAGAAGAAGAAACAATAAAAAAATTAGACACAGATGAAGGAGTAGAAGCTAGAAAACTATTAGTAGAAAGAAATTTAAGATTAGTTGTATACATAGCAAAAAAGTTCGAAAACACAGGTATAGGAATAGAAGACTTAATTTCCATAGGGACAATAGGTTTAATGAAAAGTGTAAACACATTTAATTCAGAAAAGAAAATAAAATTAGCAACATATGCTTCTAGATGTATAGAAAATGAAATCTTAATGTTTTTAAGAAGAAATAATAAAATAAAATCAGAAGTTTCGATAGATGAACCACTAAACAAAGATAGTGATGGAAATGAACTGTTATTGTCAGACATTTTAGGAACAGAGCCAGACATTACATATAGAAAGCTAGAAGACGAAGTTGATATGCAACTTTTAAAAGAATCAATAAAAAAACTAAATGACAGAGAAAAAAATATCATGGAAATGAGATTTGGATTTATTAGTGGAAAAGAAAAAACGCAAAAAGAAGTAGCTGATGAACTAGGAATATCACAAAGTTACATATCAAGATTAGAAAAGAAAATTATAAATAAAATGAAAAAAGATATTATGAGCAAAACAGGATAATATTGTAGTATTTTAAACAAAAATATGGTATAATAAATGAAGTTTAGAAAAGGAGAAGTTATATGTATAAGGAATTAGGAATAAAAAAAGAAATACTAGAATTATCAAAAAAAATAGAAAAAGAAATTCAAGAACAATTTAATAAAGTAGAACAAATAAAAGAAATAAATAGTTTAAAAGTATTAGAAGCATTTCAAGATTGCAGATTATCAGAAATGCATTTACAATCATCAACAGGGTATGGAATAGATGAAGCAGGACGAAATAAAATAGAAGAAATATATGCTAGAATTTTTAAAACAGAAGATTCATTAGTTAGGGCACAATTAATATCAGGAACACATGCATTAGCAGTAACATTATCTGCACTATTACGCCCAGGAGACACAATGTTAAGTATTTCTGGTGCACCATATGATACACTACAAACAATTATAGGTATAAGCCAAGAAGAAAGTAAAAGTTCTTTAAAAGCATATGGAATAAAATATGAACAAATAGATTTAATAAATGATGAGTTTGATATAAAATCAATAAAAGAAAGACTTATAAAACAAGATATAAAATTAATAGAAATACAAAGGTCTAAAGGTTATTCAACAAGAAAAAGTTTAACAATAAATAAAATAGAAAAAGTCATAAAAGCAATAAGAGAAGTAGATAAAAAGGTAATAATAATGGTAGACAATTGTTACGGAGAATTTGTAGAAGAAAAAGAACCAACAGAAGTTGGAGCAGATATTATAGTGGGTTCTTTAATGAAAAACCTAGGGGCAGGAATTGCAACAAGTGGTGCATATATAGCTGGAAAAAAAGACTTAATTGAACTATGTGCAGAAAGACTAACCGCACCAGGGATAGGAAAAGAAATAGGACCATCATTAAATCAAAATACATCATTTATAAAAGGTTTATTTTTTGCACCTAATGTTGTAGCAAGTGCTTTAAAAACAGTTATATTTGCTAGTAAAATATTAGAAGAATTAGGGTATGAAGTAAGCCCTAAATATGATGAACAAAGAGCCGATATAGTCCAAACAATAAAATTAGGAAGTGAAGAAAAGCTAGTAAAATTTTGTCAAGGAATTCAAATGGGTTCACCAATAGATTCATATGTAATTCCAGAACCAAGTGAAATGGGAGGATATGATGACAAAGTAATAATGGCAGCAGGTACATTTACAGAGGGTTCAACAATTGAACTTAGTTGTGATGGACCTATACGTGAACCATATATTGCATATATGCAAGGTGGATTGACATATGAATATGGAAAATTTGGAATATTAAAGGCATTATCTTTGTTAAATTAGAAAAGTCTATTTTACTTTTATTATGCATATAATAAAGTAGAATGGAGAAAAAAATGAAAAAGTATATTAATGCAATAATAGTCTTAATAGCAATTTCAGGACTATTTATATTTTGGGGATTTGATAAATCAAAATCGTTTGCAATTGAATTATCTAAAAATAGTACATTATCTGCAGATTTAGTTGATAAAATAGCCACAATAACTAAAAATGAAGAAAAGGTAGCATACTTAACATTTGATGATGGACCAACAATCTCGGTGACACCTAAAATTCTGGATATATTAAAAGCAGAAAATGTAAAAGCAACTTTTTTTGTAATAGGAAAATATGTAGATAAACATCCAGAAATAGTCAGAAGAGCATATGAAGAAGGACATTATATTGCAAACCATGGATATGACCATGATAATTCTGTTTTATATAAAAGCAATGAAAGTTTTAGAAATGAAGTTGAAAAAACAGATATTGCAATAGGGAAAGCAATAGGAAAAGATGATTATTGTTCACACATTTTTAGATTTCCAAATGGATATATGTCACCAGCCAATAAATCTAGAAAAAAAGAAGCATTAAAGATACTTGAAGAAATGCACTATACATATGTAGATTGGAATTGCTTAAATAATGACTCTGTAAAAAAATATTCAAGCAAGGAATTACTTAATAATTTGAAAAAAACTTCAAAAAATAAAGGCTCACTGATAGTATTAATGCATGATACAAAAGATGTTAGTGACTCATCTACAATTTTGAAGGAATCAATAGAATATTTAAAAACAGAAGGATATGAATTTAAAAACTTTTATGATTTGTTAGAACAAAACAGTGACTAGTTAAGTGTCACTGTTTTTCCATTTAAATAATTTAAAATTGAACTATCAGATTTAAAACTGAAAGTTAATTTATAAGCAGTAAGTTGCTGATATTTAAAGCCAAAATCCTTATTAATTGAATTTATACCATATTTACCATCTCCAATAATAGGATAGCCTATATGGGCTAAATGAGCCCTAATTTGATGTGTTTTTCCAGTTTCAATTTGAACTTCTAGTAAAGCAGAGTTGTTTTTATATTCTTTAATAACCGTATATGCTGTTATTATTTTGCTATAGCCAGTTTTAAAGGTATCAGAAATGTATACTATGGACTTTTTTGTATCTTTAAATAAGTAAGCTTCTAAACGAGCTTTTTTTATTTTGGGTATGCCATAAACTAAGGCTAAATATTTTTTATCAATTTCGTGATGCTTAAATTTGTCAAGTAAAATGTTTAATGCTTGTTCATTTTTTGCAAATAGAACAAGTCCATTTGTATTTCTATCAAGTCGATGGCAAGGCATTGGTAGAAAACTACAGTTTGAATATTTAGTATGTACAATACTGGTTAAACTATTATTACCAGTTACTTCTAAGTTTATAGGTTTATTTACGATTAAAATATTTTCGTCTTCAAAGATGATTTTTAAATCAATATTGGGACAAAAAAGATTGTCTGCAATATAAATTTGAATTTCATCATTACTATAAATAGTACAATCTTTATTTATTCTTTTTTTATTGATTTTGATGTCTTTTTGCCTTAATGCTTTATATAGCACACTTGAAGGTAAGTGTGGGAATGTATCTAATATGAATTTTATTAATTTTTTATTATCGTATTTTTGTGGTACATTTAAAATTTTCATAACTAACCTCTTTAATTTTTATATTAATAAGAATATCATATTTTGGGGATTTATTCAATTCTAAATATATAAATTTTTTCGTGTACAGTTACTAGTTTATTTTAAATTAATACAAATAACTCCTTGAAATATAAGCTTTTTATTACATTCCTCGGTTTATTACAAAATTTAAGAAATTCTAATTTGTTTTATGGGTC
>CAKPKI010000114.1 GCA_934167135.1 uncultured Clostridia bacterium | reverse complement strand
TAAAAAATATAGAAAAACACACAATGATGGAGTATTTGATGTATATACACCAGATATAAGAGCAGCAAGAAGTTCACACTTAATAACAGGACTTCCAGACGGATATGGAAGAGGAAGAATCATAGGAGATTACAGAAGGGTTGCACTATATGGTGTAGATGCATTAATAGCTGAGAAAAAAGAAGAATTAGAAATATTAAATGTAGATGATTTTACAGAAAAAGTAATAAGAGAAAGAGAAGAAATATCAGAACAAATAAAAGCACTTAACCAATTAAAAGTAATGGCACAAAAATACGGATATGACATTTCAAGACCAGCTGGAAATGCAAAAGAAGCAATTCAATGGTTATATTTTGGATATTTAGCATCAGTAAAAGACCAAAATGGTGCAGCAATGAGTATTGGTAGAACATCAACATTCTTAGATATATATATAGAAAGAGACTTAAAAAATGGAACATTAACAGAAGAACAAGCACAAGAATTAATGGACCACTTTGTAATGAAATTAAGATTAGTAAGATTTTTAAGAACACCAGAATATAATGAACTATTCAGTGGAGACCCAGTATGGGTAACAGAAAGCATTGGTGGAATGGGAATAGATGGTAGAACATTAATAACTAAAAACTCATTCAGAGTATTACACACATTAGAAAATTTAGGACCAGCACCAGAACCAAACTTAACAGTATTATGGTCAACAAGATTACCAGAAGGATTTAAAAGATATACAGCAGATTTATCAATAAAAACATCATCAATTCAATACGAAAATGATGATGTAATGAGAGCAACACTAGGAGATGACTATGGAATAGCATGTTGTGTATCACCTATGAAAATAGGAAAACAAATGCAATTCTTTGGAGCAAGAGCAAACTTAGCAAAAACACTATTATATGCAATAAATGGTGGAAGAGACGAAAAAACAGGAAAACAAGTAACACCAAAATTTGCACCAATCACATCAGAATATTTAAACTATGATGAAGTAATAGAAAAATTTGATCAAATGATGGACTATGTTGCAAAAATATATATAAAAGCATTAAATGCAATACACTACATGCATGACAAATACTCATATGAAGCAATAGAAATGGCTTTACATGACAAAGATATAATAAGAACAATGGCATGTGGAGTTGCCGGATTATCAGTAGTAGCGGACTCACTATCAGCAATCAAATATGCAAAAGTAAAAGTAATAAGAGATGAAACAGGATTAGCAGTAGACTATCAAATAGAAGGAGAATATCCTCAATTTGGTAATGATGACGATAGAGTTGATACAATAGCAGTAGAAGTTGTTAGAAGATTCTTAAATAAATTAAAGAAACATCCAACATACAGAGATTCAAAACACACATTATCAATACTAACAATTACATCAAATGTTGTATATGGAAAAGCAACAGGAAATACACCAGATGGAAGACGTGCTGGAGCACCATTTGGACCAGGTGCAAACCCATTACATGGTAGAGATGTAAATGGAGCATTAGCAGTAATGAACTCAATTGCAAAATTACCATTTGAAGATTCAGAAGACGGAATTTCATATACATTTGCTATTACACCAGCAACATTAGGTCAAGACGAAGAAACAAAGGTAAATAACTTAGTAAGTATGTTAGATGGATATTTTGCACAAACAGGACATCATATCAATGTAAATGTATTTGATAGAGCTTTACTAGAAGATGCTATGGAACATCCAGAAAAATATCCACAACTTACAATCAGAGTTTCAGGATATGCTGTACACTTTACAAAATTAACAAGAGAGCAACAATTAGATGTTATTAATAGAACAATTCATGAGAGAATTTAAAAAAAGTAGCAATTTTGCTTTATTAAAAATCATTCAAAATTTTCGTTTTGGATGATTTTTGACTAAATTTTATTAGAAAGAAGAGAATATGGAAAAAGATTTAAGATATTATGCAAAAGTACATTCAGTAGAGAGCTTTGGAACAGTTGATGGACCAGGAATAAGATTTGTACTATTTTTACAAGGATGTCATTTACAATGTAAATACTGCCACAATCGTGATACATGGGATATGAATGGTGGAGAATATAAATCAGTAGATGAAATTATAGAGAAAATAAATAGATACAAAAATTACATGATACCATCAGGTGGAGGAGTAACAGTAACAGGTGGAGAACCTTTATTACAATATAACTTTGTATTAGAATTATTTAAAAGATTAAAAGAAGAAGGAATATCTACATGTGTTGATACTTCTGGAATGGTAGGATTAACAGATGTAATAAAAGAAGTTTTAAAATATACCGATTTAGTATTACTAGATATTAAACATATTGATGAAGAAAAGTGCAAAGAACTTGTAGGAGTTTCCAATAAAAGAGAATTGGAATTTGCAAAATATTTAAGTGATAATAATATAAAAATGTGGATAAGGCAAGTTTTAGTACCAGGTTATACAGATGATGAAAAAGACTTATTAAAATTAAAAGACTTTCTTTCAACATTAAAAACAATAGAAAAGGTTCAAATTTTACCATATCATAGTATGGGAAAATTTAAATGGAAGAACCTTGGATTAGAGTATCCATTAGAAGGAGTACGAGATGCAAATCAACAAGATGTTGATAGGGCTAAAAAAATTTTAGGTGTATAGTATTTACAAATGTGTTTGTTTGATGTATAATAAAAAATAGCTTTTTGCTGAAAATAACTATATTATACATTATGGAGGTAATACAACATGGTAGAAAAAACAACCAGAATGGAATCACATTATGAGGTAATTATGGAAATGTTAAAATTTAACAAGAAAGAAATTACTCGGATATTATACCCGAGAGAAATAAGAATGCTTCGAAAAAGATTTAAGGAAATTGAAATTGAGGTTCAGGAGGTTTATAAGGAGCCATTGTATAAGTGTGTAATAAAGAATTTAAATAGTTAAGTTTAGGGGGAACTGCATTGCAGTTCCCCTTTTATAAAGCATTAATCAAAGTTTAGTTAATGGTTTATTTAAAATAAATAATGAAAAAATATTGTTTTTTAAAATATAATATGATAAGATTTTGTTAAATTATATCGATTAATATAGGTGGATATTAATGAAAACAATTGGAATCATTATAGAATTATTATTGTTGTTGTTTTTCTGGCTTATATAGATAATTTGTTATATAAATATATGCTCAAAGAAATAAGCAAGACGATGTCTACTGAAATAGGTGAGCTAGGAACAAGAGGTACAAAATATAATTGTTTTGCAGAAAAAATAGAAGTATATATAGATGGTAAAAAAATAATATTTGTTATTAAAATGTTTGCATAATAAAAACATGCATATTATAAAAGTAATTATTTTATATAGAAAGGATAAAATATGGAATTAAAATATATAGAAAGTGATATCGGAAAAAAGAAGTTAAAATATGCTAAAAGAGTAGATTCAGTTTATATTATTGTTATTGTGTTGATTACAATTTCTTATACTAGTCTATGTTTAGATATAAAAAGAATAAATGGAATAATTATTCTTTCAATTATATATATTATTGTCCTTCTATTTATAAGATTGGTTATGGAAAAACATATATCTAGAGTTGCAAAAGAAACATTGTCACAAGAGATTTGTTTAGATGGTTTTATAAATTTGCATATTTATAATGTGAAAAAAGCTGAAAAGAAACTTAGTAACCCAAAATTTAATAAAGCCTATAATTATTCATTACTTAATTTAATAGATGGATATTTGAAAAAAGGTGATTTTGAGAAAGCTAATTTTATTATTAAAGTTTTAGAAAAGAGACAACTAGATAATACAACAAAAGCTTTTTGGCTAAAATATAAAGCTACTGTAGCCTATAATATTAACAATAAAGAAGAATTTAATACACAATATAGAAAATTTGAAGAAATATCGAACTCAATAAAGAAAAAATTAAAGAATCAAATTTTGATTTCATTAGATCTTCAAAAAAATATTCTTGAAAACAATGATGATGAAGTCAATAAAATATGCGAACAACTAATAAAGAATAAATTATTATTAAATAAAGTTATGGGGTATTATTATAAAGGCGTATTATTAGAGAAAAATAATAATGAAGAATATAAAGAATGTTATAAGTTTGTAGTAGAAAATGGAAATGATTTAAACATAGCAAAGATTGCAAGTGAGAAAACTGGAATAGTACAACAGATTAAATATAAAAGAAAAAAGCATATAGGTTTTAAAATTTTTACTAGTTTGCTTTTTATTATTCTTGCCTTTAGTACAATATTTATATGTGCTTTTTATATTGAAAATACAAAAGTAAAAAAATGGGATACAGGAATAGTATATATTAATAACATAAAAATAGAATTACCATGTACTATATCAAAATTTGAAGAAGCAATGAATGTAGAAATAGATGTTAATAAAATTGGTATGTATGGGGTTTATAAATTATATTTAAATCAAAATTATTTTAATATTGAAAACTATAAGTTATCGAGTGGCAAATATATTGAATTGTGGATTAAAGGAAATGATATAATAGGTGTTAAGGTTGATATATCAAATTTTTGGAATGATGAACAAGATGTTCAATTAGGTGATATGATAGTATTTCCGGAAGAAATAACAACTAATAGCCACATAGAAGAAATTCAAAAAATATATAGTACAGGAATTATAAATCCAGCTATGAGTGATTGGAGTGAAGACATAGTAGGAACAAAAGGAATTATACATTCTTATGGATTTAAATATTCAGGAGATAAATATGATATATCGATACATTGTAAAAATGGAAAAGTAGAAGAAATATTTTATTATTATCAACCAAAGAGTTAAATAGTGAAGTGCAAAAAGAAAAAATAATAATTTTAATTAAGTACATTTCCTGAGATAGTGTAAAATAAAGTGTGTAAGTTAAAAGGTACCAAAACTTATACACTTTACTTTTTTTAGTAAACAAAATATA
>CAKPKI010000113.1 GCA_934167135.1 uncultured Clostridia bacterium | reverse complement strand
CTAGTAACTGGTGTAGTACAAAATTTGAGAAAAGTATTGAAAAAAACCCTATAATGATATATTATTACAAGGTAATGAGGTGATATTTTGAAGGGAAATTGGATAAAATATGTATTTATAATATTTGTGATAGCAATAATAGTAGCAGTAATTTATGAAACAAACAAAAGAGAAAACAAAAAAGAGGAGCAACCGCAAGTAGAAACAGTAGAAGAAGAAATAATAAAAGAATTAAATTTAGGAGTAGTATCATATGATACTGCAAATCCAATATTAAGCCAAAATAAACATATGCAAGAAATATCAAGAATAATATATGAGCCATTATTTGAATTAGATTCAGAATATAAATTGCAAAAATGTTTAGTAAAAGACTGGGCAAAAACAAGTGAAACAACATATCTAATAAAAATAAATAATGAAATAAAATGGTCTGATGGCAGTCAACTATCAGTAGAAGATATATTATTTACAATAGATATACTAAAACAAATTCCATCAATATATGCAAATAATGTTCAATATATAGTTGGAGTAGATAAAATAGAAGAAGACACAATACAAATATCTATAGACCATGAAATTCCATTTTTTGAATATAATTTAATATTTCCAATTATGAATAAAGCATATTTCGAAGGGCAAGACTTTTCAACAACAGAAAAAAATAATGCACCTATAGGAACAGGAAAATATAAAATAGTTCAAAATGATGATGGAAAAATAGTTTTGAATAAAAATGAAAACTATACAAGAGATGAATTGTCACTAGAAACAATAACAATAACAAAATATTCTAATTTAGGAGAAATGTATAATGCATTTAAACTAGGAAAAGTAGATGTAATTACAACTAATAATACATCAATAGATAATTATATAGGAACGATAGGATATAATAGACAAGAAGTTGCAGGGAGAGAATTCGATTATCTAGCATTAAATACACAAACACCAATTTTAGCAGACAAAGATGTAAGAAATGCATTATCACATGCAATAAATAGAGAAAACATGGTTGCTACTAATTATAATAGTAAATATAAAGTAATGGATTATTCATTAGACTATGGAAGTTGGTTAAGAGGAGAAGCTGGAGATAATTCATATAATCCAGGATTAGCACAACAAATATTACAACAAGCTGGATGGGAGTATAAATATAATAGATGGCAAAAAACAGAAAATTATTATACTAGAACATTAACATTTAGATTAGTTGTTCAAGCTTCAAATCAAATAAGAGTAAATGTAGCAGAAATGATAAAAGCAGATTTAGCAAACATAGGAATAAATATTACAATAATAAAAGCAAGTGACAATCAATATAATAGTTATTTACAATACAAAAATTATGAAGCTATAATAACAGGTACAACAGTTTCAGCTAATCCAAGTATAGATACATACATAAATGCATGCAATTTTAATAATGAAGAATTAAACAATTTAAATGCAGAAGTAAAAAATATTACAAAAGAAGATTTATTAAAAGAAAAATATGGAGAAATACGTAAAATTTTTAACGAACAAAAACCTTATATAGGACTTTATAGTAGTTATTACGCTGTTGATAGCAGTTGGACACTTAGAGGAAATGTAGTTGCAAATTGGTATAACATATTTATAGACATTGATAATTGGTATAAAAATTAAAAAAAGCTTGACAAAAAACAATATAAGAGATATAGTATAGATATCGAACAAAAGTTTATAAAATTAGGAGGAAATTACATGGAAGAAAACATAGAAAAGAAAAAGGCCTTAGAAGTTGCTATGAGTCAAATAGAAAAACAATTTGGAAAAGGCTCTGTAATGAAATTAGGAGAATTTAAAGCAATGGAAATAGAAGCTATACCAACAGGAGCTTTAAGCTTAGATATAGCATTAGGAATTGGAGGAGTTCCAAGAGGAAGAATTATAGAAGTATATGGTCCAGAATCATCAGGAAAAACAACACTTGCATTACATGTAATAGCAGAAGCACAAAAAATGGGAGGAGAAGCAGCATTTATAGATGCTGAACATGCATTGGACCCAGTATATGCAAAAAAATTAGGAGTAGACATAGATAATTTAATAGTATCTCAACCAGATACAGGAGAACAAGCATTAGAAATAACAGAAGCCCTAGTAAGAAGTGGAGCATTAGATGTAATAGTTGTAGACTCTGTAGCAGCATTAGTACCAAAAGCAGAAATAGATGGTGACATGGGCGATTCTCATATGGGATTACAAGCAAGATTAATGTCACAAGCATTAAGAAAATTAGCAGGAGCAATAAATAAATCAAAAACAGTATTAATATTTATAAACCAATTAAGAGAAAAAATAGGAGTAATGTTTGGAAATCCAGAAACAACAACAGGAGGTAGAGCATTAAAATTCTATGCTTCAGTAAGAATGGATATAAGAAAAATAGAAAACATTAAGCAAGATGGACAAGTAACAGGAAATAGAGTAAGAGTAAAAGTTATAAAAAATAAAGTAGCACCACCATTCAGAGAAGCAGAATTTGATGTATTATATGGAAAAGGAATATCAAAAGAAGGTAATATCTTTGATATGGCTGTAAATTTAGAGATAATTGATAAAAGTGGTTCATGGTTCAGTTATAATGGACAAAGAATAGGTCAAGGTAGAGAAAATGCAAAAAGATATCTAATAGAAAGACCAGAATTGCTTAAAGAAGTAGAAACTAAAGTAAGAGATAATTTTGCAAAAGCATTTGAACAAAGTTTAGGAGAAGAAATAGCAGAAGATAAAGAAGAAAATGAAGAACCAGAAGAATAAAAGAGGCTGATTAAGCCTCTTTTTTGAGATTAAATTAAAATAAAAAAACATTATATTGTAATACTATCACAATCTATTTATTTAAAATACTTGATATTTTAAGACTAAAATAGTAAAATAGGAACAGATAAATAAAATAAGAGAAAGGAAAGAAAAATGAATAAAAAATGGCAGATATATCAAGTAGACAATGTAGAAATAGAAAGAATACAAAAAGAATATAATATTAATAAACTATTAGCAACCATATTATCAAATAGAAAAATAACCAAACACGAAGACATAGTAAAATTTTTACAGCCCAAAAGAAGTGACTTTTATAATCCATATGGAATGCCAGATATGGAAATTGCAGTAATGAGAATTGTAAAGGCAATTGAAAATCGAGAGAAAACAATAATATATGGAGATTATGATGTTGACGGAATAACTAGTGTAACAGTATTGAAAAGTTTTTTAGAAGAAAGAGGGCTTGAGGTAGGAATATATATACCAAATAGACTAGAAGAAGGATATGGGCTAAATAAAGTAGCAGTAGAAAAAATCGCAAAAGAAGGATACACTTTAATGATAACAGTAGATTGTGGAATATCAGCAATAGAAGAAATAAAATATGCAAATAAATTAGGAATAGAAACAATTATAACAGACCATCACGAGCCAGGAGAAGAATTACCTAAAGCTTTAGCGGTAGTAGATGCAAAGAGAAAAGATAATATATATGAATGCAGAAATTTAGCAGGTGTAGGAGTTGTGTTTAAGGTAATACAAGCAATTTCTATGAAATTAGGATTAGAAGAAAGAGAATATCTTAAATATTTAGACATAGTTTGTGTAGGAACAATTTCAGATATAGTTCCATTAACAGATGAAAATAGAGTAATAGTAAAATTAGGGTTAAAACTAGTACAACAAACAAAAAACATAGGTTTAAAATCAATTATTCAAGCAACAGGATATAGTCAAATAGATTCAATAGCAATATCATTTGGAGTAGCACCTAGAATAAATGCATGTGGGAGAATGGGACATCAGGAAGAAGCTTTAAAATTATTTTTATCTAAAGATGTAGAAGAAGTAAAAGAACTAACTAAAAAACTAAATGAATATAATAAAAAAAGACAAGAAATAGAAAAAAATATATTTGCAGAAGCAGTGGAACAGATAGAGCAAAAAAATATGGAGCAAAAAAACACAATTACACTTATGGGCAAAAACTGGCACCATGGAGTAATAGGAATAGTATCATCTAAAATAACAGAAATGTATTTCAAACCAAGCATATTATTATGTGAAGAAGGTGAAATAGGAAAAGGTTCTGGAAGAAGTATACCAGGATTTGATTTATATGAAGCACTAACAAAATGCAATAAAACAATAGATAAGTTCGGCGGACATGCAATGGCAGTAGGAATAGCCATAAAAAAGGAACAATTCGAAGAATTTAAAAATAAACTTGAACGAATTGCAAAAGAAAATCACACAGAAGAAATTATTCCAATACTAAAAATAGACTCACAAATAAGTTTAGATGATATAAACAAAGAAATGGTCGAAAGTCTAAAACAACTAGAGCCATTTGGAGAAGAAAACAAAACTCCATTATTTTTATTTAAAAATTTAAAAATAGACTCTATAAGAGCACTTACAGAAGGAAAACACTTAAAACTTACAGTAAAAGAAAATAGGAATATTGTTAATGCAATAGGATTTAATTTAGGAGAATTTGCAAATGAATATAAGATTGGTGATAAAATAGATATTGTAGGAAATCTTGAGATGAATTCATTTAATGGTGTTGATAATATTCAAATTAATGTGAAAGATATTATGAAATCACTTTAATTGTCATTGGGGGGAGATATTATGACGAAAAATTATACATTAAAAGATATAATAGATAAAGTAAAGAAAAACAAAAGATGGGCTGATGTTAAGCTTATACAAAGAGCATATAATTATGCATTAAAAAATCATGGAGACCAAAAAAGAAAATCAGGAGAACCATATATAATACATCCTACAAATGTTGCATATACAATTGCAGAATTGGGATTAGACGAGCAAACTATTTGTGCAGCACTATTACATGATGTTGTAGAAGACACAGAAGTAAAATATGAAGACATTGAAAAAGAATTTGGTCTAGAAATTGCAGAAATGGTAGATGGTGTAACAAAATTAAAACTAATTAGATATGCTTCTATTGAAGAAAATCAAGTAGAAAACTATAGAAAAATGTTCTTAGCAATGGGAAAGGATATAAGAGTAATAATTATAAAATTAGCAGATAGATTGCATAATATGAGAACATTAGAATTTTTAAAAAGAGA
>CAKPKI010000112.1 GCA_934167135.1 uncultured Clostridia bacterium | reverse complement strand
GGTCCATATTTTCAATGTTTTTCATCATCTTTCTCATGCCACCTTTGTTTGATTTCATTTGTTTCATCATTTTTTGTGTCATCTCAAACGATTTCATGAATTTATTGACATCTTGCACTGTTGTTCCACTACCTTTTGCTATACGTTGTCTTCTACTTCCATTTAGTAATTTTGTATTTCTTTTTTCTTGTTTTGTCATTGAACAAATCATTGCTTCTATTTTATCAAATTCTTTATCATCAATATTTAGGTCTTTTATTTTGTTCATTCCTGGTAACATTTTTAGTATTGATGATAGTGAACCCATTTTTTTTACTTGTCTTATTTGTGCTAAATAATCATCTAAGTCTAATTCGTCTTTTCTTAGTTGTTTTTCTAATTTTTCAGCATCTTCTTGACTTATCGCTTCTTCTGCTTTTTCTATTATTGAGAGTACATCTCCCATACCAAGTATTCTTGATGTCATTCTTTCCGGATTGAATGATTCAATATCATTCAATTTTTCACCTGTTGCAGCAAATTTTATTGGCTTTCCTGTAACTTTTTTTACTGAAAGTGCTGCACCACCACGCGTATCACCATCTAGTTTTGTTAATACTACTCCATCTATTCCAACTTTTTCGCTGAATGTTTGTGCTATATTAACTGCGTCTTGCCCTGTCATTGAGTCTACTACTAATAGTATTTCGTGTGGTTTGATGTTTGTTTTTAGATTTTTTAGTTCTTGCATTAGTTCTTCATCTATATGTAATCTACCTGCTGTATCTATTATTACTACATCATTCAATTTTGACATTGCTACACTCATTGCTTGTCTGCTTATTTGTACAACATCTTTTGAATTTTCGTTGCTGTATACCGGAATGTTTAATTGTTTCCCTACAACTTCTAATTGCTTTATAGCTGCTGGTCTATATACATCACATGCAACTAGTAATGGTTTTTTTCCTTGTTTTCTTAATAAGTTTGCAAGTTTTCCTGCTGTTGTTGTTTTTCCTGATCCTTGTAAACCTACTAACATGATTACTGTTGGTGGATTTGGTGTAAAATTGATTTTACTTTCTGTTCCTCCTAATAGTTCTATCATCTCGTCTTTTACTATTTTTATTACTTGTTGCCCTGGTGTTAATGATTTCATTACATCTTGACCTAATGCTTTTTCTTGTATGCTGTTAATGAATTCTTTTACAATTTTGTAATTTACATCTGCCTCAAGTAGTGCAAGTTTTACTTCTCTTAGCATTTCTTTCAAGTCTGATTCTGTTATTCTTGCTTTTCCTCTTAATTTTCTTGTTATTTCTTGTAGCCTTGATGATAATCCTTCGAATGCCATAATACCCTTCCTTTCTTTTGTTTATAATATACAATTTAATTCTTTCTTTACTTCTTCTAATATATTAGAAACTTTTTTATCTGATGAGTCTTTTTGTATTTTATTTAGATTCACTAATATATTTTGTATTAGTTTTTCTTGATTAATTGTTTTTTTCATAAACAATAGCTTTTCTTCGTATTCGAAAAGTTTTTTCTCTCCTTTCTTGATGATGTCTCTTACTCCTTGTCTTGTTATTTTTTCATTTTCTGCAATTTCGGATAAAGATAAGTCTTCATTGTAGTAGTAGTCCATAACTTTGTATTGTTTCTCTGTTAATAATTCTCCATAGATTTGTAATAACATGCTGATTTCTACCTTTTTTTCCATACTACTACCTTCTTCCTAAAGTGATTACATTTCTTTCTATACATAATAAAAAGGTGTAATGCTAATATACTTTACACCTTTTTTGCTGATTTGTCAAGTGTTTTTGCAATTTTTTTGTATAATTTAAAAGAGAGAACCAATATATAGTTCTCTCCATCCACGGTCACCAACAATATTTGGCAACCGTTCTGACAAATTGTGAAATTTGCCCTTTTTGTACCCTCACTTTCATGTACATGTACGACGGAGTCGGATCTCCATAGTAAGCTTGTGCTTCATACGGATCATTACATCCACAGAAAGATGCATATCGATCCCAGTCTTCCTCTGTCATTTGGTATATTCTGCTTAACAGAACCACAACAGAGCCACCGTCATCAGCCCAGTTCGAACCACTCATGGTAGAGTAATTCTCTTTTTCAGCAAAATCTTTGAATTTTTGCTGGAAATTTTTACAGTTTAGGTCGAAGTCTACGGTTTCGATTTCGGGTTTGAGGCTTTCCATTTCCTGTTCTATCCAGTTTCCTCCAATCTCATTGACATCGTATTCGATGCCAAATGTTCCTAATGCTGCCATTACATTGTTCATGATTTTTCTTGTTTTATTTCTATTTTCCATAGAAATCCTTTCTGCCTCATATTTGAGAGGACTTACTGGTGGCAATATTGCCTTTGTCAACTACTACTAATTATTACATAACTATTATAATACAATACTCGTTAAAAGTCAAGTCTTTTTGTAAATTTTTTATGTTTATTTATTTCTTATAAAAATGTCACAAACAATAAAATATTTTTTCATAACTTTCCAAATAGGTTTATGCTAAACTACTAATTACTTTAAAATCTCTGGATTTTCTTCAAATATTTTATTTACAATACTATCATTCATTTCAAAAGGAACTACATACCCTTCTAATTTATCTGCTTTTTGGCGTAATAACTCATTTCCTTGGTTTACATATATTTTAGATTTTCCTTTTCCATTTTTAGCTTCTTGTACTAAATTTAATACAGGTGAATTTCCATCAAATGCTATTACAATTGAATTTCTTCTTTCAAAAATTTCATAATTAAAACTCTTATATATTCCTAGTTCCTCTGTTTCAGGAGAAATACAAATTCCATCTACATTTTCTGCTAATAATCTATCTTTTACTTTTTCTGTTACAACTTTAGGTACTATTGCATTAACTTCAATATTTTTATTCATTTCTCTAGCAATATCTACAACTGCTTTTTCATATCCTTGCATTTTATGTCCTATTACAAAATAAGCATTTTCACTATTAATATTTTTTATAAATTCCTTTAATGCCTTAATTACTTCTTCTGAAGGTATTGTTTCTCTACCTTTTGTATTAAAACTTCCTCCAGCAATTACTACAGGTATTTTATCTGTTGGCAATTCTTTTATTTTATCTTTTAGTTCTTCTTCACTGTCTAAATTGCTTGAAACTCTAAGTTCAGCCTGTCCCTCTGTTTCTTTCATATTGTTTTCTTCAAGTTCTAATACCGCTTCTTTTATTGTTCTTCCATTTAAAAATTTTTTAAATTTTTTACTTTTATTTTTAAAGTATTCTTCACTATGTGCTATTATATCTTTCTCTGTTTCCCTCATTTTACTGAATTCTTTTTCTGTTAACCCTAATATATTTTGAAGTGCTAATTGTTCATCAATTGTATCTGAACCATAAAATCCACATCCATCTGTACCTTGTACACATTTTACCCCATTTTTTAGAAATATTTTTAATGGATGATTTGATAAATCACTTAAATTATTTAGTCTTACATTTGATGTTAATTGAAATTCTATAACTACTCCACTTTCTTCCATTAATTCCATCAACTCATGTCCAGCCTTACTTCCTAAATCTTCTGAATAAAGTCCATGACCTATCCTACATCTTGGCATTTCCTGTCCTACTTGTAATGAATCTTTTATACACATTATTGATTTTCTTACATTATCTCTCAAGCTATCATTTTCTCCAGCATGTATTCTTATTGTAAAATCTTTATCTTCTTCATTAACATATTTTACTATTTCTGCTATCGCTGGTTGTAAATCAGAAATATCATTTATTTCTTCTCCTATAAAGTCACTTCCTACAACATATGGGCTTTTTGCTACTGCTCTTAGTACATTTACATTTTCTCTTAAATATGTATTACTTGTTTTTTGGTCTTTTATTATTGTTAATGGTATTCTTCTTATTCCTACTAAAAATCTTATTTTTACTCCTGTTTCTTTTTCTATTGTAGGTAAAATTTCGTGTATTTCTTCAAGTAATTTAATTGCTGGTTCTCCTGTTTTTGCTAAGTCTGTGTCTGTCATTTCTACATATTGTATTCCTTGTCTTTGATATTCTCTTGCTATCCATAATAATTTATCTTGTCTTAATGTATTATTTTTGTATGGGCTTTCTTCTTTTTTGTCTTCTAACATTTGTAATACTATTTTTACTATGTCTTGTTCTGGAATTTTATTTATTTTGTTTTCTGTTAGTCTTATTTTTTCTGTTGATAGAGTTCCTTTTGCAAATACATATCTATATATATAACATTTTTCTAAGTTGGTAAATACTGCTTGCCCATCTTTCATTATTGCAAGACTTGTTCTTATTTTGTCTATATTGTATTCTGCATTTTCTAAGTTGTTCAAAATAAAGTCTGCAAAATTTATAAATGTATTATCATCTATTTTTCTTATTTTATATTTTCCTTGTAATGGTAGGTTTTCAAATTGTTTTTCTACTTCTTTTCTTTGTTCATAAATTTTTTCTTCTTGCTCTTTGCTTAATTTTAAATTTAATTTTTTGATATAATATAATGGATATCTTATTTGACATGCTATTCCTAATGCTATTAGACAGTCTGGTGTTAAGTTAGCATTCATATGTGTGTGTAAATCTGTTCTAAATTTTGATTTTTTTAAGATATATGTTTTTACTATTGTTTTTTCTATAGGCAATTTGTAATTTTTTGTTTGTGACATTAATGTTTTTGTTATTGCTGGTATTTTTGCTTTTATTTCTATTCTGTCTTCAAATATGTTTGCTATTTTTATTCCACCTAGTCTGAATATATATACTTCTTCATTGTCACCATTTAAACTTGCTGGTATTTTTCCTGTTATTATTTTCATGTCTTTTTCATTTTTTGTTGTTTCTACATTACATATTTTTGCTAAGTTTGTTATTAGATTTCCTGAATTGTGATTTGGTGTTTCTAATGTGTATTCTATTTCGTCTTCGTTCATTTTTGCTAGTTTTACAATTATGTCTTTTTCTTTGTCTAAATAAAATTTACTTACCATTATTTTCTCTCCTTTTTGTTTATTTTTTATAATATGTGCTTTCTCTTTTTTATCAATATTAATCTATATTGTATCATATTTACAACCTTTTTGCAACATTTATGTAAATTATAATCAAAAAAAGTGTTACTTATTAATGGTTTGTTTTAAAAACCTTATTCAGTAACAAAAATACCCTACACAATAAGTGTAAGGTATACTA